>CALMZT010000315.1 GCA_937870805.1 uncultured Chloroflexota bacterium | reverse complement strand
CGAACGCGCCGATGACCAGCGCCGCAAACACCGCACCTGCCAGCGCCGTTATGGCGTCAGCCGCTGCCTGAGCCGCATCACGAGCGACCTGTTCCGCGTTTTGACGCAGTTGCGTGACCGATGATTCCCAACGAGCGACCATTGCTTGCGCTTCTTGCTGGCTGACACCCGCACGCTCGGTCAGCATCGTGACCAGATTGTTGCGTGCTTCGTCCGTCGGTGTTTCCATCATCAGGAAGTCACCAACGGAGCGTGTAAGCTCAAGTTCATCCAGACCGGGCGTTGTATTCGCAGCCGCTGTCGTCTGGTTATTGGCATCAGTTGTCGTCGTTGCTGCCGTCGTGTTGCCGCTTGCTTGACGGTACATATTGCTAACGTCAGCCTGAATGCTTGCCAGGGTTGTATCCTGAAGGTTCAGCGCATCGTCAACTTCCGGCGCGACTTCTGCGGCTGCCGCACCAGCCGTTCCAATTGCTTGCCCGGCGGCATTCAGCACACCAGTCGCAATAGTACCTACAGTCGTCGTAGCGACGGTCAATCCGAGCAGGATGACCAAGCCAAAGGTCGCCAGACCATGAATTGCGCCGTCGGTATCATTGCGCAGACCAGACATGCGTCCAGCCACGTAACCGCCCAGGAAGAGGGAAACGAGGTTGCTGGCGGCAAGCCAGATCATCGCGCCTGCTCCCAGACCCGCTGCGGGTTGAGCCTCTGTCTCTGGATTAACGGTGGCAGCGCCAATCGCCAAGCCGAGCATGTTAAGTGCGAACATTGTCACGAGGGCGATAATCACCCCTGCGATGATGGCACTCCAGGAGACACGGTGCCGGTGATCAGCCACGACTGTCGTTGGATATACACTGACCTCTTCACGAGGGGGGTTCTGCATGTAATCGCTAGCTCTTGTAGTCATTGTGTTTGCTTCCTTGGCGTCTATATCGCCATTATTACTTCATGAACAAAGGCGAACCCTATACAGGAGTCGCCGTCTCAATCTCAAACCTTCGCTGATTGTGTGATTGCGATGAAGGAGTGCTACACGACGGTTTCGATGTAAGCTGCGACGCATATAACACTCCACTCTTCGTTACATCAGCCAATGGCTTGATGACCGATGCCTATAATGCGGAGCGCAGTTTAGTCGATCACTCTGCGTCCAAAGAGTAGTGCGACGACGAACAGCACCAAAAAGATGAAGAAAAGTAACTGAGCGATGCTGGCAGCCGTACCAGCAATGCCGCCGAAACCGAATAGTGCCGCAACTACTGCGACGACTAAGAAAAATAGCGCCCAACTTAACATGACGTTTTCTCCCTTCACAGATTATCGAAGTGACGCTCAATCTACACTTCCAAGTTTCTTCCTATTACTACAAAACTTCATGAGAGATGTGATGGATTTAAAGCTGAGCCATATGGACAGTCTGGAAATAGGTGAAATGGACAAACGAGAGACAAACCACAGCGCAGAAGGACTGATCGCGTGTAAAATAGACTTCAGTATGAGTTCGCTCCCTGCATGGTGAACAAAGCAGCTTTAGCCTCATCTACGTGCCTATCAATGACACCTATGGACGCCGCCAAAATCACGCACGCCTACAGCACCGATTACGCGCAAGGACTGAACGACCTTGACGCCAACCGCGCGGGCTTCATCCCCATCGGGCAAAAACGCTGGCTATGGCGTCGTTGGTGGCGTCAACAAGTACCGCAAATCATCGGCATTGTGCTGATTTCTGTTGGCGTTGTGGCAAGCGCCTGGTTCAGTCAACTTCTGCCGCGATGGGATGACGAAGCGCTGATACTCGCAGGGGTATTTTTTATCCTTGCCTTTGCGCTGAACATCAACTTGCTTGTCAAGTGGCTGCAACACAAAGAGGAACTCGCGCACGGCGTGGTCAGCGCAGTGAATGGCAACGTGAGCTTGCAAACTGGCAATGGTTACAGCGCGTCAATTGGCAAGCTGGCGTTCAAAATCTCGCAAGACCTGTACCTGAACCTGAATGAGCAGGATCAGTATCGGTTGTACTACACGCCACAGTCCAAAATTCTACTGACGGCTGAAAAATTATCTGATGAATAGGAGTCCTTATGCGAATCTCGTTTCACGGCGCAGCACGCACGGTCACTGGCTCAAAACATCTCATCGAAGTCAACAACCTCAAGATTCTGCTGGACTGTGGCATGTTTCAGGGCAAGCGCGCCGAAGCCTATGAAGAAAATATCCACTTTGAGTTTGATGCCCATGAAGTCGATATGGTGGTTTTATCACACGCGCATATCGACCACTCCGGCAATCTGCCCAACATCTATAAGCAGGGGTTTCGCGGCGACATCATCAGCACGCCCGCTACGCGCGACCTGTGCGCGGCAATGCTGCCTGACAGCGGCTTTATTCAGGAGAAGGATGTTGAGTTCATCAACAAGCGGGCGCGCAAACGCGGCGAACCCACTGTCGAGCCAATCTACACGCAAAAAGATGCTCTGCGCGCGATGGAACTGTTCACCACACAAAGTTACTACCGCACACGCACGATTGCGCCGGGCGTCTCGCTGACGTTCAAAGATGCGGGACATATGTTGGGCAGCACTATCGTCATACTGGACATTGAAGACCGTGATGCCAAGCGTGATCTGCGCCTGGTCTTCAGCGGCGACATTGGGCGCAAAGGGAGTGCCATCATCCGTGACCCGGAAACGGTAGATCGTGCCGATGTTGTCATCATGGAAAGCACTTATGGTGATCGGCTGCATGAAGAAGTGCCTGACTCACTGAAGCGGCTGGAGCAAATCGTCGTGGATACGTATAAGCGCGGCGGTTCGATTGTCATGCCTGCCTTTGCCGTCGGGCGCGTGCAGCAAATCGTCTATATGCTGCATCAACTGTGGCGTGCGGGGGATATTCCGCCGATGCCCGTCTTTGTCGACAGCCCGCTGGCGGTAGACATCACATCGGTCTTTGCGCTGCATCCCGAAGCCTACGACGACGAAATCCGCGATTTTCTGCGCCGCGAGTATGACCCGTTCGGCTTTAGTCACCTGACTTACATCCGTAATGTAGAAGACAGCAAGCGGCTGAATTTCCGCCGTGAGCCGTGCATCATCGTCAGCGCCAGCGGCATGGCAGAGTTCGGGCGTGTGGTGCATCATCTGGCAAACCGCGTAGAAGACTCCAAGAACACAGTGCTCATTACGGGCTGGCAAGCGCCCAACACGTTAGGGCGGCGTTTAGTAGATGGTGAGAAGCGCGTGCGGATTCTGGGAGAGGAATATTCGGTGAACGCGCGCGTAGAAGTCATCGACGGCTTCAGCGGGCACGCCGACAAAGGCGAACTGCTGGAATGGGCAGGCGCTATCCATGCGAAACCGCAGCGTGCCTTTCTTGTACACGGCGAAGAACCGATTGCGCTGTCCTTCCAACAAGCGCTGATCGCAGAATTGGGCTGGACAGTCGATGTGCCGCACAAGGGTCAAAGTGTGGAGGTGTGACGCTAATAAAGACCTTAAACAGTGGTACTTGGATATTCAGAATGTGAGATGGCTATGCAGCCAGATAAGTATTTGCTTCCTGAAGATGATGGATTGCCAACACGTGCGAGTCAAGACTATGCACGCTACAAATGGAAAGCCCTCGAATTTTATTTAAGAGTCACCAATACTGCGATGCGTGAAAAGTGGTCGGAGCGATATTATATTGATCTTGAAGCAGGTCCCGGAAAAAATCATATCGGAAATGAGATTTTCTAATGGACAAATCAATTAGACTGCTAATAAAATGGGCGGCGCATACGTTTCAATCCAGTTGAATTTGAAGCAGGTCGTTTCCAGATGATGACGAAACGCTTGGACTAAAGCCGGAAAATCTTTGCGGGTGTGATTGTGACTGAGCGCATCGCGGGTGCGTTCCCAGACATGTTCCTGCGGATTAAGCTGCGGACAGCCCGGCGGAAAGTGCAGGGTCTGAATGTGCGGACGCTGTGCCAGATAGTCGCGCACGACCTGTCCTTGATGCCACTTCGCCCGATCCCAGCGGATCAGTAACGGACGATCCGGCTAACAGGCTTGCAGATGATCGAGAAAATGACAGGTCATCTCGCCCGATTGTTTGGGCAGGGTCAGTGCCACCTCGTGACCGGAGCGCACATTTAACGCGCCATAGAAATGCACACACTCGCGCTGTGTGGCAACCCGAATGACCGGGGTTTGCCCCCGTCTTGCCCACACCCGCGTCAGCGTTGCCTGAAAATACAGGCTCAGTTGATCGATACTCATCATGACCCCACCGGGAGGGTCTTGCAGGAAATCGGTCACTTTTTTTCTAATTCCCCTTCACAATCTGCCAGTCGAACGGCACCAGGTTGCGAACGATACACTTTTTCCACCTT
>CALMZT010000314.1 GCA_937870805.1 uncultured Chloroflexota bacterium | reverse complement strand
TAACGACAAAATCTTTGGTACGCAGGTTTCGACACAGATTTTGCTTTCGCAGTCCCGACAGCGCGCATGATCGTAAGTCACCGTGCCGCCCGTCACCGTCTCAAACGAATACGGTTCTTGCGGCACAAAAGGTTCGCGCGGCGGAATTTGATACACGGGGATATACGCTGAGATCAGAGCTTCCAAGCGCTCGACAGCGTGTTCTGGTGGGTCATCGCGCCCGTAGGCTTCAACAGGAGCAGGAAACTCGCCATTGGCACGCTCTAAAATGGCAATCGCCTGTTCTTCGCCATTGCCGCCGACGCGAATCACCGCAGGCACATTCAACTGCTCATCCATGAACGCCTTCACCAGCCCGCGCGCCGTATGAAACTGTTCCTGGCTGGCGACGCCGCTGCCGCCCGCATAGTAGCCGTCGATGCCCTTTTGACTGAGAATGATACGCGCCGCCCGATACACTTTGCTGGCTGGCGGGTTGCCGCTGGTATCGACAAAATTGGCGATCTTGAAGCCGCGCGCGAACAGCGCATCCATGTTCATCATGCTGCCGCCGCCACCCGCACCATGAAAGCCGACGACGCCATCACCTTTCTGAAAATCAGTCTCCATCTGGATAAAATAAAACGTGCCGCGATAATCGTTCTTTTCGACATTCCACGCGATCTTTTCCAGTTCTGTCGGCGGGCGATCAAACTCACGCGCGATCTCGATGCCTAAATCTGTGTGGCGATACACAGCGTAATCGTCAATCGTGAAGCGCGCATCTAACGCCAACAGGTCGCCACTTGTAGTTAATGCTAAGGGATTGATCTCCGCCGAGCGCACCTCATAAGCACGCGCCGCCGCGTAGAACTTCGGCAAAAAGCTGCCAAGTTGTATTAACAGTTTCCCCTCAATTCCCGCGCGCCGCGCCAGATCACGCGCCTCAAATTCACGCAGCCCCGCGTGAATATCCACCGCGCAGCGCGCGACTTTATCGGGATGCTCCTGCGCGATCTCTTCAATACCTGTGCCGCCCATGCTGCTGAAAATCACCACAGGCGCACGGCTGTTGTCGTCGATCATCACGCCGACGTAAAATTCACGTTCGATAGCGATTTGTTCCTCGACCATGATTTTTTCAACGCGAAAGTTGCCCACTTCTCTGCCAAGCAAGTCGCGTGCAATTTCCGCCACGTCGTCGGGATGATCGGCAAAGGCGACAAGATTTTTACCCGCGCGTCCCGTCACCCACACCTGCGCCTTGATGACCACAGGCGCGCCAACGTCCATCGCCAGCGCATACGCTTCTTCAGGCGTTTCAACCGCCGCACCTTTGGGCACGGGCACGCCAAACTGTTTCAAAATGGCTTTGCCCTGATATTCGTGTAATCGCGCCATAAAGCTCCTATATGAGCAACGAGTTGAAAGCAATGAGCAATGAGGGGAGAAACTTTTCCGTCGCACGATAGCTACCGCAAATCGCTAAGTAAAGCAGAGAGTCCAAAGTGAGGTTCAACGCCAAAGGTGCATTCGCATTTGACTCATTGCTCATTGCTCATTGCTGTGAATATGTAACCATTGATAGCGCATATGGCTGCCATGCCATGTCGAGAAGCCAAACTGCCCACTGAGCAGGGATAATGGGTTCCAGTTGATGTGCTGCCTGCGCCCATCTGGAGCGCTGACGTGCGCAGTTAAGTTCCCCCCCTCTACCCGCACACTGAGGCGATAAGGTTCCGCATGAGACCATTCAAACGGTGCTGTCGCCAGCACTTGATAGGTCTTATTTTTCTCATACAGCGCGATTTTTCCCTCAGGCGCAAGCCCAAAAGCATAGCTGTGCAGCGCCCCCTGAACTCGAACATTCACGTAATGATGCTCGCCCACCAGCGGCACAAGCTCGGTTTCCAGCGTGTAATTCGTCCAGCGAATGTCTCCGGAATACGTCTCACACTCCCCGACTCCGCTCCCGTGATAAGCGCCGTTCTCCAGCCGCCAGTAGCCGCGCAGCCGTGTCCACTGGCTGATGCCACCCGATTCTGCTTTCTCTTTAGCGA
>CALMZT010000313.1 GCA_937870805.1 uncultured Chloroflexota bacterium | reverse complement strand
AAATCGCGGCTTGTGGGTGGATGGGATTGTAGGCGGCATCATCGGGCTGGTAATCTGGCTATTCACCGTTTTCATCCTCGGCGAACCCTGGCCCTGGTGGTTGATCCCGCTGCTGATCGCGGCCTGCGCCGCCGGATTTATCGCGCTGCGCTTCGCCTTACGACAGATTATGCGGGTGGTACGGATCGCAACCTGGCTGTTGGTGATCGGACTGGTACTGGCCGTTGGCGCGGGTGGGTTTTTGCTGTTCCAGTCACTTACACAGGGGACGGTGGGAGCGTAGGGAAGCTGTCAGCCGTTAGCAAAAAACAAAAACGTAATACAAAGACACAAAGACTCGAAGGTATTCAGAAACAGGGCTTGTCGGCAACAAGCCCCTACCTATTCGTACCTGCCGCGATAATGCCTAGATAGATCATGAGGGCAATCGTTTGCGGGATGATTTGGGCAAGCGCAGCCCGATTTTTTATCAAACTTGTCGCTACATAGTTCAAGAAAAACCCAAAACTCACCACGCCAATGAACACAACCAGTGGGTCGTTTAAGGCATTCGCAGCAGACGTTGCAGCCCTTATCAACGCGACAGCCGATAAAAAATGAAACACGGTTGGTTGATTCCAGATCACCAGCAGCATGTGTTTCGTGAACAGCGGCATTGCCGAAGCCTGCACATCACCCAGCACGGATCGCTGACCCCAAACAGCATGGCCGATTGCGAAAAACAGGGCAAGCACACCTGCGACCAGGAAAAAATGGTTTTCGATTGCCATCATTGTCCCTTTTTCTCTAAGACTCTGGTTGTTCCGTTTAATGGAGAGGAAAAACTAATCAGGGGCATATCGGCGACATGCCCCTACTGGATGAATGAATTAGCGCATCCGGCGCAGGCCGACGTACTGCCAGATAGCAAGCGCGGCGACGGCATCTGCCAGGATGAGCAGCACCCATTTACCTTCGGTGGTGAAGGTAAATGGATCGGCAATGAGCAGGCCGACGCACAGCGCGACGAACAGCGCATTCAGGCCAATGATGGCGACTGGTAAACGTGGGTCAAGGGGGGTGCGGTTTGACAATACAAATACGCCAAGACCATATACCAGAATAAGCAAACCGAATATCAGAACGATTTCCGGCGACTCGATGCCGACGATAGGGCTGAGTATACCTGCGCCCAGCGTGAATACTACCCCGCTGAGGGTACTGACGACGCCATCCGTCTGTAATGCGCGCTGCACCGTACTGGTTTGATTGGATTGGGCTTGTGCTGCCATTTTGAAAACCTTTCTGCTATATGGATTTAGGGTATGAGGACACACAAGTCGCGTCCCTACACCAATCACGATAGCGGGAAAAGCACTGCCAGCGCGGCGAAAATTACTGCCATTTACTGCCAATTTGCTCCATCTGTTCGCGCAAATCGACTGCGATCAAACGGGCGGCGGCATTCTGCCAGTTATGGAGGGTACGTTCGGGGACGGATAGTTGGAACCAGTCCAGGACTGTTTTTGATACCAAATCAAGGGATTCAATCTGACCGTCATAGCTGTAAGGTTTGAAACCGACGATATAGGGATAATATAAGGCGTTGTAGTAGCGCCATTCGTCGGAAGTGCCGGTATCGCCTTTATCGCGCGGCTTCAAACGGCGAACGCTTTCACTCAATAGGCTTTTAAGTTCGGCAGCGCGTTCCAGCGTGTTATCGGGCGCTCCACGTTCGACCAGACGAGCATCAATCATTGGTAGGCGCGTCAGTGGACTGGATGATAAACGGTTCAAATCGCCAAAGTGACTGAGGGCGCGGCGCGTCAGGCGGGTGAATTCAGCTTCATCCATGTTAGCGAGGTCAAGCGCGTCGTTCACGCGCGGTAAGCTGCTGGCAGCAGCGCGAAGATCAGCGCGCGCCTGTCGGATGCGCGTCAAGCGGGCGAACACCAGTCGGTCAATAACTGCTTGGATATGTGTATAAAATGTCTGGGTGGCAATGGCGGCTGCGACCAGTCCATACAGCAGCGCCAGCAGTGGCAGTGTCACACCACCAGCGAAAACCATCGCCAACGCCGCCTGACCACCAAATAACAACGCCATCAGCGCCGAAATCACCAGTGAATACAACATATCGGGCAGCAGCGCCTCACCCTCGTCGAAAGCGTCCAGCACGGCGATGCACAAACCTAGAAAAATCATGTCCAAATCCAGAGCAATGAGGACAACATCACGAGGCAGCCCGTCCAAAGGCACAAGCACCAGTCCCATACTCAAGGTAAAAAATAGGTTAATGGTCAGCAGCAGACCCCACAGACGGCGCGAACGTTCCGCACGGAAACCGTGCCATACAAAGCCGAGCGCCCCCAGCAAACATGCACCGATAACTCCGGCAATCCCCCAGTAGACCGGGCCGGTAAACCAGTTCGTCCCAGGACTGATGGCATAGAGAACGACAATAGAAATGAACAGCCCGTAACCCCGCCAACGCGACAACCGCGTTTGCCGGTATGTCTCTTCTGGCAGCAAGTCAAGGGCGGCACTGAACCAGAACAGGGCGGGGATGAACAGCAGCGGCCAGCGCAGGCGTATCACATCGATGCCGCCAAAACGACTCAGGCCATCTAAAGCAAGACCACCAGCATAGGCAATCAGCCCCAGACCGGTGTAGCGCAGACGCGGTTTGCGCGGATCACGGGCGAGGAGATAACAGCCTAGCCAGAGTGCGAAGCCGAATACGAGAAGGTGCAGTGCCAGTGAATCCATGCAGCGGTGTCCAATGCCGCCAGAGGCTAAAAGCCCTCTGGCTACGATAAAAGATTTTAAGCCCACTGAAGTGGACTGATTATCAACTCACCTTACGCAGTTATTAACTGTAGCGAATTGACTACATTAAATGTATCGTATCCCTACAAATGGCAAATCTTATTGGGTCAGCGATAACCCGTTTCAGAATTATTCCACTACTGGCTATACTATACCGATCTATGAGTGGCATTTCACCCAAAAGAGGCAATCTCATGCACCAGCGTTTTCATCTTTCGCACGCCGACGCGATGAAAAGCATCGGCATGATCCAGGCAGAGGTCGAGAAAGAAGGCAAGGGCGCGGCTATCGCGGTGGTGGATGAACACGGCGAACTGCTGGCTTTTTTGCGCACGGATGGCTGCCGTTTGTCATCGATCAACATCGCGATCAACAAAGCCTATACCGCCGCGCGTGAACACAAACCCTCAAAAGAAGTGGGCAATTCGTCGCGCGAAAATCAATGGCCGTTCACCAACTTCGGCGAACTGCGCTACACCGGGTGGGGTGGCGGTGTGCCGCTGCTGTATGATGGCGAGATTGTGGGCGGAGTCGGCGTAAGTGGTCTGCCGGAGGAAGAGGACATGGTGCTGGCGCAAATGGGCGCAAATCTGTTCTAAATCTGGTATAATTGGTGGGTGTTTCCACTGGATACAGCCACC
>CALMZT010000312.1 GCA_937870805.1 uncultured Chloroflexota bacterium | reverse complement strand
AATTGCCGTGATCGCAGTTTCCAGGCTGCCGCGTAGTTTGACGCCAGCGAACATCGCCAATCGTGACAACGCCGTCGATATGCCTAACAGCGTAATCGGCAGCATGGCACTTTCCAGCGTGTTCAGCGTCATCTGTGCGCCGACGGAGAGCCAGACCATCGTGACTACCACGCCCATCGTCGTCAGGATGTAGAGCGCGCCTGTTTGAGCCGGCATCTCATACAACACATACTGGCTGAAAATAAACGTTCCCGCGAACATCAGCGCGCTGCCGAGCATCAACCCAACACCGAACCAATTCATCGGTTTGCTGCCGAAGCCCGTCAAAACCAGCAGCGCGAAAATCGCTAACAGGACGCGCACGAGGGTCCGCGGCTTGATGCGCTGCCCGCCCATGTGCGACAGAATTACGGCAAACGCTAGATACATACCGTTGAGCAGCTGCACCAGCGAGGCATCAAGGTAACTTACGCCGCCGTAGTAAAACAACGACCCAATGCCATTAATCACACCGATGACGACACAGCCGAGCAAACCAGCAGGATAGATGTAGATATATTTGCGGAAGAAAATGAGATATACCGTCCACATCAGCAGGACGGCGACGATGGTACGCAGCGCCGCTACTCCGAAAGCATCCGCGCCTGCACTATACGCCAGCTTGCCGAAAATCGGTGCCAAGCCTAAAAAAAATGGCGTAGATAGAACAGCGACGAGTTCTCTTCCAGGAAAGCGGTCTTCGGTACTCATGTCAACACTTCGTGCGCTCGCTTTCGAGTCATTGGCATGGCGACCAGCGGCAGTTCGACAATAAATTCGCTGCCGGGAAACTTTTGCTCGTCATAGCCGAGGCTTTCTACCCAAATACGTCCACCATGCGCTTCGATAATCCCGCGCACCACCGTTAAGCCCAATCCCAAGCCACCGCCCTTGAAGGATGTTTTACTGGTGGAGTGATTTTCGTGCGAGCCGCCGCTGTGGAACTTCTCAAAGATTGCACTTTGCTCACTTCGAGCAATGCCAATCCCTGTATCGCGAATACTTAAGTGCGCTTTGCCTTGATGCGCATCGACGGAGATGCCGATGTGAATATGCCCGCCATTGGGCGTGTACTTAATCGCGTTGCTGAGCAGATTGGTGACTGCCGAATAGAGCAGTTCGCCATCGGCGCGCATGGCTGTGGGCCAACCGTTCGTCGCCGTGTGGATGGTAATCTCGCGCTGCTGGGTCGCCCCTTCGTACAGCGAAACCGCACGATAGACAATGTTTTGCAAGTTGATCGCGCCAATCGCCAGGTCAATCTGATGTGTCATGATGCGGCTGGCGGTGATGACTTCGTTGATCGTGGTATGTAAGCGCTGGATACCGTCAATCAACATTTTGATCATCATTTTCAGGTTTTCGTCCTGAAACGACTCACGGCGCGTCACATCTTCCAGCATTCGGCTGTAGCCAAAGACGACAGCCAAAGGTGTGCGCAGTTCGTGTGCGGTTTTCTGGATAAAGGCTTCTTTCACCTTGTCCATACGCTGCAAGGCATTGTTGTTCTCTTCCAACTTACGGATGTTTTCCTCAAGCTGGCGTACCATGTCCTGCATCACGACGACTTGCATCTCGGCAGTACGCTCTTTATCCAGCGCCTCTTTCTTACCTGCAAGATAGGCTTCGATTTCGCTGGGCAGCGCTTCGACATCGACGGGCTTGGTCAGATAGCCGCTGATGCCTACGGCAAGCGCCATTTCACGATATTCCCCATAGCCTTGCGCGGTCAGCGCGACAATCGGTACCTGTTTGAAGCGCTCCTCGGCACGCAGGCGCGCGGTGATCTCGCGTCCGCTTAAGTCGGGGAGATTGATGTCCGTCAGGATCAAATCCGGCGACTCGCGGCGCGCAATATCAATACCCTCTAAACCGCGTTCGGCAATCAACACGTTATAACCCGCGAATTTTAGAGTACGCTCTACCAACATGCGGCTGCTGGGATCATCTTCAATGTATAAGATCGTGCGCTTGCTGTTCAAATTCACGTCCCTCTAACCTTACAGTATATGACGCCTAGTTGTATTTGGGCGTTAAGAAACGGTAGGTAGTTCATACTGATTTGGTATCAATCTGTAGGGCAAGGGATG
>CALMZT010000311.1 GCA_937870805.1 uncultured Chloroflexota bacterium | reverse complement strand
CTATTTTCATGCGCGAACGCTCCACAACGCGCGTCTCAAGTCCCTCTCCCGCCGCAAATACTGGCTTACAGTCAAATCCCCGCGCGGGAGAGGGATTTAGGGTGAGGTCTGGTCGAATGTTCAACTCTGTTTCCTTGAAAACCTATCCTTGTAAAGGGATTTAGGGCGTGGCGAAAACAAATTCTTAAATAGAACCACAAACGAAGGAACTATTATGTCCGAACTCATTGTTGGAACTGCCAAAGCCGCGCCCGGCACACGCGCACGCGGCGTCATCCCCGTGACCAATCTTCCCGGCGGGCGGGCGCTCGAAATTCCGGTGATCGTCATCAACGGCGCGCAGCCCGGACCGTGCGTGTGGGTCGATGCCGTCATTCATGGCGACGAACCCGAAGGCACGCTCTGCTGTCATAGGGTCGATTCCGTGCTTGACCCTAAAAAGATGAACGGCAGCGTCGTGCTTGTGCCTGTGCTCAATGTTCCTGCCTTTGAAGCGGCGCAGCGTGGCAACCCCCTCGACACCTTCAGCTATGACCTCAACCGCATCTATCCCGGCAAAGCCGACGGTTATCTCACCGAACGCCTTGCCCACGCCCACAGTGTCTGCCTGCGTGAAATCGCCACTTACGAAATCTCGATTCACTCCGGCGGCGCACATTCCTATCTCTCGGAAACCATCTTCGCCACCACCGATGACAAAGCGATTGAACTGGCGAAAGCGATGGGCAAAGGTTGGGGACTGATCCTCAAAAGTTTCTTGCCGAAGGGCAGCCCGCCCGCCGTGATGTACGAAGCGGGCAAGCAGGGCATCACTGTCGAGCTTGGCGGACGTTCGGCAACCTCGCCGCAGGACTTCCATCGCTGTGCCCGCGTGTTAGCCGATGGCGTGCTCAACGTGCTGCGTTACTACAAAATCATCAAGGGCAAGCCGACCTCGGCGGGCAAATGGCAAACAGGTGTCCAGCACGCCTTACTCGCGCCTGTTAGCGGCATGTTCGTCGCTGAACCCACGCTCCGCTTTCAGCAGCCGATGAAAAAAGGTGATCTGCTGGCGCGCATTGTCGATGTGTACGGCGACTTGCTCGCGGAACTGCGCACACCCGTTGATGGCATGATCTTCGGCTTGCGTGCGCTCCCCAACGTACAGACAGGCGAATGGTGCTGCTTCTACGCAGAGATTCAGGGCGACCTATGACCATTGACCCCCTGCGCCTGCTGCAAGACCTCGTGCGTATTCCGTCGCCCAATCCACCGGGGGATACGCGCGTGATTGCAACCTACGTTGCCGATCTGTTGCAATACTTTGGCGTACAGGTTGCCATCCTCGCGCCGCCGCAGAAAAAGGAAGCCTTGAGCGCGGTGGCGACCATCGGGCAGGGCGATCCGGTCATCATGCTGCACGCGCACATCGACACCGTACCCATCGGTGATACGGAGGCGACTAAATGGAGCGTTGACCCCTACGAAGCGGCGATAAAGGACGGCAAGCTCTACGGCAAGGGCAGCGTGGACGACAAAGCGCCTCTCGCAGCAATGATGGCAGCGCTGATCTACGCCGCAAACCGTACCGCCAAACTGCGCGGCACACTGGTGCTGGTCGCGGCGGCAGAAGAAGAAGTCGGCGGGCAGTTGGGCACGCGCTGGCTGGCAGAGGACGGACATCTGCCGCAGAGTGATTTCATCGTCGTTGGCGAACAAACACACAACCACGTCGCCACTGCACACAAAGGGGTTGTGCGTGCTATCGTGCGTACAACGGGGCGTTCGGCGCACGCGACCAATCCAGATCGCGGCGTGAACGCGATTACAGCGATGGCGCGCCTGATCCTGGCATTTGAGGCATATCACCGCGAACTGGCGGGGCGTCAGCATCCGATGGTCGGCAGCCCTACGTGCAACGTCGGCGTGATACAGGGCGGCAGCACCTTCAATGCGGTGCCCGATGCCTGCGTGATACAGATTGACCGCCGCATGATCCCCGGCGAAAACCCTGACGATGTAAAAGCCGAAATCACGCGCGTTGTTCAGTCTGTCGATGTAAATCCCGCGCAGGTGACGCTCGATGACTTTCTGGTGTCCAAATGGTTCGAATCGACCATAGAGTCACCACTGGCAAAAACGTTTCTCGCGTGTGTACAGTCGGCACTCAACGAGCATCCCGGACCTATCGGCTACCTGCCGGGCAGCGACGCCAAGCACCTCAGCGGAATCGCGCGCGGCGAAATGGTGATCTTTGGTCCCGGCAGTTACGAAGTGGCGCACGCTTATGATGAATATGTTGACCTCAGTGAGTTGCAATCGACCACGAATATTCTGATCGACTTTGTAAATCAAACCTTATTGCAGAAAGAATAAGTTTGTGGCATTCGAGACGATCATCGTCAATGGCGATGTAGTGACGGAAAACGGTATTCAAGCGCTGGACGTGGCGTTGCAAGACGGCAAAATTGCTGCTTTACTCGCGCGCGGCACATCCGTTGAAGCACAGGAAATTATTGACGCCGCCAATCAACTCGTGCTTCCCGGCGCGATTGACATTCACTTTCACTGTCGCGCGCCCGCTTATCCCGAACGCGGCGACTTCGCGACGGAGACACGCGCTGCCGCCGCCGGAGGTGTGACGACCATTTTTGAAATGCCGATCTCCAAGCCCTGCTGCGCGACGGGCGAAATCTTCCGCAAACGTAAAGCGCTTGCCCAAGCCGACGCTTATGTCAACTTCGCGTTGTATGGCGCGCCGGGGCTGCTCAGGCGCGATGAAATCGCCGCGATGGTCGATGAAGGTGCGATTGGCTTCAAAATCTTCATGACGGGTGCGCCCAGTGGACGTGATGACGAGTTCGAGGGCTTGTGCTTGCCCGATGTGCCCGATTTGTATCAAGCCATGAAACTGGTCGCGGAAACGGGTTTGGTGTGCGTCGTCCATGCCGAAGACAACCCGCTGCTGGAATGGTACACCGCGCAGTTGATCGCCGCCGGACGCAGCGACATCGCCGCGCATGGTGAATCACGCCCGCCGCACGTCGAAGCGCTTGCCGTCGCTACGCTGTTGACGCTCAACGAAACCGCCAACGTCAATTTGCACATCGCGCACCTTTCGTCCAAAGAGACCTTAGACGTATTCCGCCGCTTTAAAGTCACAGGCTCAACCGCCAGCGCTGAAACCTGCCCGCATTACCTGTTCTTCACCGAAGACGATCTGGCGCGTGTGGGACCTTACGCCAAGATCAACCCGCCGCTGCGTAAACAGGAAGATGTGGATGCGCTGTGGCAGGGGCTTGCCGATGGCAGCATCATGGCAGTCACCACCGATCATTCGCCCTTCACAGTGGAAGAAAAGGAACGCGCGCGCACCGACATCTGGCGCACGCCGCCCGGCGCGCCCGGCGTCGAGGAACTGGTGTTAGGCATGATGGACGCCGCGCTTAATGGACGCTTGAGCATCGAAAAAGCGGTTGCGCTCATCAGCACCAACGGCGCAAAACGCTTCGGCATCTATCCACAAAAAGGCGTGATTGCTGTGAACGCTGATGCTGACTTGGTGATCTACGACCCTCATACGACGACGACTATTCAGCAAGAGATGCTGTTTAGCAAAGCCAAAGCCTGCGACAAGTTGTACGAAGGCATGACGTTTAAGGGCAAGGTGCAGCGTACCATCGTCAACGGACGCACCGTATTCAAGGATGGACAAGTAATTGGTGAACGTGGTTGGGGCAAGTTCGTCCGCCCCGTGCGTGAAAATGTATCGCAGGGCTTCTAACATTAGCCATCATTTTGGGATTCGTAGGGGCGCACCTGCGTGTGCGCCCGATAGTGAGCAGACACATTGGTCTGTCCCTACATGAAATCGAAACGAGTATTCAACCCCTTCAGGGGTTTCCAAACCAACTAGCTCAGGGTTTTGAACCCTGAGCGACAACAAACGAGGTGACGCAACCACATGACCTACAACATTGACTTCAGCGAATACTTCCTCTACGACGAACTGACGCATCATCTGCACGGCTTGGCAACGGCGTATGCTAATCTGGCGACGCTCGAATCACTGGGCAAAAGCTGGCGCGGGCGTGACATCTGGTGCATGACGCTGACCAATGCCGACACAGGCGCGCACCATGACAAGCCCGCCATGTACATTGACGCGCACATCCACGCCGAAGAAGTCACCACCTCGCACACGGCGCTGTACACCGTCTGGTATCTGCTGACGAACTACCGCACAGACGCCGAAGTCACATGGTTGCTGGACAACTTGACGTTCTACATCATCCCGCGCCTGAACCCCGACGGCGCAGAGATCAGCCTGACGACGGGACATCACTGGTGCGGCAACGGGCGCTACCTGCCCGGCGAAGAACAGACGCGCGGCTTGTGCCAGATGGACATCAACGGCGATGGCTTGATCGTGCAGATGCGTATCGAAGACGCGGCAGGGGAGTGGAAAGTCTCTAAGGACGACCCACGCTTGATGGTTATGCGGAAACCCGGTGAAGTGGGCGCTGGACCGTACTATCGCTTGTATCGTGAAGGTGAAATACGTGGCGAATGGGATGGCATAGCTCTTGACATTGAAAAGCCGCGCGATGGCAACTTAAACCGCAACTTCCCGGCGGGCTGGTGGTCGGAGTTCCGGCAGTACGGCGCGGGTGATCTGCCGCTGTCCGAGCCGGAAGCGCTGGCGTCGGCGCAGTTCATCCTGTCGCATCCCAACATCGCCGCGATGCAGTGTTACCACACGCACGGCGGCTTGCACCTGCGCCCATCGCTGATTGAGCCGGACAAAACGCTGCCACCCGCCGATCTCGCACTGTACAAAACCATCGGCGCGATGGGCACGGAACTCACGGGCTATCCGGTGATCTCGGTGTTCGAGGAGTTCACGCCCGATCCGAAAGTGCCGCGTACGGGCTCGCTGATGCAGTGGTCATACGATGAAATGGGCATCATTACCTACTCGACAGAACTGTGGAATCCTGAACTCGCGGCGGGCTTGGTTGAACCTGCCAGGTATCAGGTGCGCGCGCGTTCGACAGACGACGAGATCAAGCTGCTGAAGTACAACGATGAGCATCTGGGCGGCAAGGGCTTCGTCAACTGGACGCCGTTCGATCACCCGCAGTTGGGGCGCGTGGAAATCGGCGGCTGGACGCACATGTACACCTTCCGCAATCCACCGCCCGCCTCAATGGCGACGACGGACACAGCGAAAGCGTTCCTCAAAGACACCATTCACAGCAACTGCCTGTTCACGTTGAAACATGCCGCCACCGCGCCGCTGCTGCGCATCACGGCTGCCGAGGCTGAAGCCCTTGGGGCGAACCTGTATAAGCTCACAGTGGTCGTTGCCAACCTCGGCTACCTGCCAACCAACATGACGGTGCGCGCGCTCGAAAACGGCACAGCGGGGACAACAACGGCAGCCCTCAGCCTCAATAGTGGAATTGAACTCATCATGGGTCAACAGGTTCAAAACCTCGGTCACTTAGCGGGGCGTGAGGAGCGTAAAGCCACATGGTCGCCCTGGCTGCCAGAGTGGGGAGCAACGAAACGTAAAGTCGAATGGCTGGTACGCGCGCCCAACGGCGGGACAGTGACGGTGACGGCAAACGCGCCGCGTGCCGGGACGCAGCGGGCAACTTTGAGGCTGGAGTAGTAAAAAATCTCTGATTAACAGGGGATAACAGAGTAGCGTTTTATTATGCTGTTGAATAATAACGGGAGCATGAACTCAGCATTTTTGAGTATTCAAACCCTGTTCTAACCCGAAAGTTTGTTGTAAGCGGAAAACGCAGTGAACAAACAGAGAACTTTGGAGCGAACAGCTTTCAGCGATCAGCGATCAGCCAATGCAAGATGAACCGCAAAGGCGCAAAGTTCGCAAAGAGAGAATACATTTAGAAGTTATGCAGTTGGGTTCACAAGGGGTTTAAACCCCTTGTTCAAGCACAAATCGCGGTTCAACTGCGTAAGTCCTATACATTGTTAAAGAGCAATGATTTGTAGTGAAATTATTCGATGTTAAACAGGCGCAGCATGAACAAGGGTTTATACATTTTGGTCGAATAGTACGGAGTATCGGGGATTGTAGGGGCAGACCAATGTGTCTGCCCACAATCGGGCGCACACGTTGGTGCGCCCCTACAGTGACCCGTTACTCCTTATTTAGTCGTCAACTTGCATAAACCCTTGTTCACAGGTTTAAGTGACTTAACTCAGCTATTATACAGCAAAACTTGAAGATATGGAACAAATGTTCGTATTTTATAACAATGTTGAGGTAAATTGATGCAGTTAACTGAAGCCTTTTACCGTCGCAAGGTCTCGCAAATTCAAGCGCGTTTGGAACAGGAACGGCTCGACGGCGTGTTATTGCTCGACGTGCATAATGTGATTTATGCGTCGGGTTTTTTCCACATTCCGTCAGAGCGCCCGCTGGGGTTATACATTCCGAAAAATGGCGCTCCGGCGTTGTTCGTGCCGCTGCTGGAACTGGAAAATGCCGCTGCGACGTGGATTGGCGACATTCGCACCTATTTTGAATACCCTGGCGAAGAACATCCTGTCGTGTGGATGGTGCGCGAGACGGGCGCGGCGCTGTTGGGCGTCGATACGCTGACCGTCGATGTCATGCGCAAGCTGGATGATCGCGTCGTGGTCAATGATTTTGTCGAGCAGATGCGCTGGGTGAAAGAGCCGGAAGAAATCGCGCTGGTCGAAAAAGCCGCCACCTATGCCGATTACTGCCTGGAATACGTGCGCGATCATGCCGCCGCAATCATCCGTGATGGCGGCACAGAGTTAGACATTCTCAAAGCCTGCATCGGTGCAACAGCCGAAAAGATGCGCGCGGAAGTGGGCGAGATCTTCAAGCTCGGCGGTGGGGGAGTCGTCGGCACAGTCCACAGCGGCGCGCGGGCAGCTTTACCACATGGCTCACCCATCAAGCGCCAGCCGCAGCGCGGCGAACCACTCATCGCGGGTATCGGCGCAACCGTCGGCGGTTATCATGCCGAAAGTGGCGCAACCTTTTGCATCGGTACACCAAACGACGATCAAATGCACTGCCTACACGCTGCGCAGGCGTGCAATGACGCAGGAATAAACGCGCTGCGCGCAGGCTCAACCTGTGCATCCGTCAACGTCGCCGCGTTAGAGGTATTACGCGAGGCTGGCTTAGGCGACGCCATCCGCCACCGCATCGGGCACGGCATGGGCTTACAGGGACACGAAGCGCCCTGGCTTGCGCCCGGAGATGACACGATTCTGATGCCCAACATGGTATTTTCTAACGAACCAGGCATTTATCGTCCGGGCGTGGATGGCTATCGCACGATTAACACGATGATCGTGACCGAAGGCGAAGCGCGTGTGCCGAGCCGCTTTTTGAGCGAGAATCCGCCGGAAAAGCGTGTGCTGGAACTATAGTTGAAAGCAACGAGCAATGAGCAATGAGTAAAATACGAGGATGAACCGCCAAGACGCCAAGGTAAGAGAAGATTTGAGAGAGTGTGTTAGACCTCACCCTAAATCCCTCTCCCACGCGGAAACGAGTGTGGTAGCGTGTTTGTGCGGCGGGAGAGGGACTTCAGACTCGCCTTGTCGAACATACACCATTTTAAAGATGTTTATCCGTTGTGATGAGAGATTGTTTGAAACCTAACTGCTAAAAGGAGCATTTATCATGCCAGAACCAGCCGCTTGGCGTTATCAAAAAATTATCCGTCCGATGTTCGATATTCCCGCGCCGCATCGCATCCTCAAAGGGGGCTGCGTGCTGACCTGCAATAGCGACGAGGTGATCGAAAACGGCTTTGTCGAACTCGAAAATGGCAAGATCAAAGCTGTTGGACGAGCCAGTGATTTAGGCAGCACTGACGCCGAAATCATCGACTGTACGGGCAAAACGATCATGCCGGGGATGATCAACTCGCACGCGCATCTGGCATGGGATGGCGTGCATGATCTGGCGCGCCAGTCGATGGACGACGCCGTAGAAATCAGTGCCTACAAAAGCGCCGCCAACATGCTCAAGAACCTGCGCGCGGGGGTGACGCTGGTGCGCGATCTGGGCATGAACAAGACCAACTTCTTCGCCAAGCAAGCCATCGAGCAGGGGATTTTCCCCGGACCGCGTTTGCTGATCTGCGGCGAAGCGATCATCCAGACGGGCGGGCATACCTACTGGTGCTGCCGCGAAGCCAGCGGCGCAGACGAGATGCGGCGCGCGGTGCGTGAACAGGTGAAAGGTGGCGCAGACCTCATCAAGATCATGGCGTGCCACGATACGCTGGAATTTACCGACGCCGAATTGGAAGCGGTGATTGACGAGTCGCATCGCAACGGCTTGCCGATCACGGCGCACGCCACCTACAACGACTGTATCTACCGCGTGGCGCAGTTCGGCGTGGATTGCGTGGAGCACGGCGGCTCGATGGATGACAAAACGATTCAACTCCTGATCGACAAAAAAATCCCGATTGTGACGACGTTCGCGCCGCTGGTGATGCAGGCGAACGAAGAAGTGGCGCGTAAGTTTAATATCCCTGAATGGAAGATTGAGGAACGCAAGAAAGCCGTCGCCAATCCCTCGCGTTACGCAGGTTTAGTCAACGCGGCGAAAGCGGGCGTGCCGATTGCCTTTGGCACGGACGCAGGGAGTCCGGCTGTGGGGCACGAGATCGTCGCCCCGGAACTCAAGTTCATGGTCAAAGTGGGCGTCGTCAGCGACAATTACGCAGCGCTGCGCTGCGCGACGATTGTTGCCGCACGCGTGAGCAAGCTGGAAAGCAAGCTCGGCACGTTGGAAGCGGGCAAGGAAGCGGACGTGATCGTCATCGACGGCAATCCATTAGCCGATTTGGACGCGCTGGAACACGTCGAGATGACATTCATCGCAGGGAAACGGATGCTTGGTGTAGGCGATTAGCGGTTAGTCATTCGCCACCAGTCGATAGTCTTTAGCTAAGGACTATCGACTGACGACTAAAGACTGTATCTATGAACCACACGAAACGACTCGCGCGCGTCCTGATGCCCGGCTTCAATCGGCAGGTCGCGCTGTTTTTGCTGTACAGCGTCATATGGCACATCGGTATGTTCGGCATCATCGACGTGGTGCTGAACTTCTACTTCGTGAGCCTCGGCTATACCGCAGAAACCATCGGCTTGCTGCAATCGCTGCCACGTCTGGGCGGATTGTTGACGGGCGTGCCTGTGGGCTTGGTCGCCAACCGCATCGGCACGCGGCGCATCATCGTTTTCTCGTCGCTGGCGTGCGCCGCAACCTTACTGCTGCTGGTAGCATCACCGAGTTTGTGGCTGCTGGGTCTGAGCCGCTTTTTGCAGGGCTTATTCTATGGCTCACAGCAAATTGCCAACAACCCGTTCATGGGTCGCATCGTGCAAAAACAGCATCAAACGCACCTGTTCGCCTATCACAACGTCGTCAGTATGGCGGGCACAGCCGTTGGCAGTTTGTTCGGCGGCGTACTGCCCACACTGGTGACACTCTATGCCTATGATACGTCTGCTAACGCATCACAATCGCCGTTTGCCTATGGCGGTTCCATTGTCGTGGCGGCGGTGATTTCGCTGGTCAGTGTGCTGCCGCTGTTCAAAATGGCAGATGCTCTCGGCGAACGTGAAATCACCGACAACGCCGCGTGGATACAATCGGATGTGCCCTGGGTGCGGCTGCTGAAATACGCCGTGCCGATGTTCTTCTTTGGTTTCACGGGCGGCTTGACATTCCCGTTCTATAATCTGTTTTTCCGCACAACGTTCAATATCTCGGATGCGACGGTGGGCACAATTTTGAGCATCGGCTGGCTTGGCATGGGGCTGGTGCCGCTGCTGAATCCCTGGCTGGATAAGCGTTTCGGTCATGCGCGCGCGTTAGGCGTGACGTTGAGCGTGGCAGCCGCGGCGTTTTTCGCGTTAGGCGCTGCGCCGACGCTCACTTGGGCGGTGATTGCGTTTGCGGTTGCCATCTCGGCGCGCAATACAATGCAACCGCTGTTTCAGCCATTGGTTATGTCGCATTTGCCGCTGCATCTGCATAATATCGCCAGCAGTGTCGGTTTGGTCATCTGGAATATTGGCTGGTTCATGGCGACGGCGATCAGCGGCTTCTGGCAGCAGACCTATGGCTTTGGCTTCATCATGCAGGTGGTGGCAGTCGGCGTGCTGGTGACAGGCGCGAGTGTGATGTTGATTTTTAAGCAACGAGCAACGAGCAATGAGCAATGAGTAATGAGTAATGAGTAATGAGTAACGAGCAATGGCTAACGAGCAATGGCAGTTTGCAAAAGGGGTAAATTTCCGTGTAGGGGCGCACCTGCGTGTGCGCCCGATAGAGGGCAGACACATTGGTCTGCCCCTACGCAGGTGTTCGCATTTAATAGAAAACCTGCATTTTACTCATTGCTCATTACTCGTTACTTTTAACTTAATGAAGGGATACACATGGATAAAAAAATCACAGGCGTGTTCAACATCATGGCGACGCCGTTTGATGCAGGGCAGGCGCTTGATCTGGCGAGTCTGCGCAAGTTGGTGGAATTTCAGATTGATAAGGGCGCGTATGGGCTGACGATTCTCGGTGTGCTGGGTGAAGCGGCGAAGATGAGCGTGGATGAGCGCCGACTCGTCGTAGAAACAGTCGTGGCGGCAAGTGCAGGGCGCGTGCCAATTGTTGTCGGCACAAGTCACGCAGATACCGCGACGTGCATCACGTTGAGCAAAGCCGCATTCGACGTAGGCGCTGCGGGGGTGATGATCGCGCCGCCGCGCATGGACAAGCCGATAGATGAGCAGGTGATTGGGCTGTATGAGGAAATCGCTGCACAGGTCGATCAGCCAATCATTGTACAGGATTTTCCGCCTGTGAACGGCATCACCATGTCGGCGGAGATGCTGGCAGCGCTGGCGGAACGCATCCCCAACGCGCGCTATCTGAAGCTGGAAGACCCGCCGCTGATGGAAAAGATCGGCGCAATCCGCGAACGCACCGACAAGTTTGAGATTTTCGGCGGCTTGGGCGGCATGTTCTTTCTGGAAGAACTGCGGCGCGGCGCATCAGGTACGATGACGGGCTTCGCGTTCACAGAGATTCTCGTTGCCGTCTATCAAGCCTTCAGCGCGGGCAGGCACGAAGATGCCGAACGCATCTTCGATCATTACCTGCCACTCATCCGCTACGAAAATCAGCCCGTGATTAACCTCATGATTCGTAAGGAACTGCTGTATCGACGCGGCGCGATTGCCAGCGCCACACTGCGCGACCCGTTTGTGCCGATTGACGCAGGTACGCACGATGAAATCTCATGGATATTGAAGCGCGTAGGCATTGAAGACCCGACGCAGAAAATTGAATTTTAGTGATGGGTTATTTGTTATTCGTCGTTCGTTAGGTTGCTTTATTTAACTATCTAATGATCCTAGGACTTACGCAGATAAACCGCGATTTGTGCTTGAACAAGGGGTTTAAACCCCTTGTTCGTGAACCCAACTGCGTAACTTTGGATACTTCCACAGCGAACCTTAAGAACGAATAACGAACAACCAATAACCAATCGACGAAAGGATGAGATATGGACTTAGGACTCAAAGGTAAAGTAGCGCTCGTCGCTGCGGCGAGCAAAGGGCTAGGCTATGGTGTAGCGTGGGCGCTGGCAAATGAAGGTGCACGCGTGTCGATTTGCAGCCGCGATACCCCCTCGATTGAAACGGCGGCGACCAAACTGCGCGAAGAAAC
>CALMZT010000310.1 GCA_937870805.1 uncultured Chloroflexota bacterium | reverse complement strand
AGCGGCATGGGCAATCTCGGCGGCGCCGAGGCGGTGCCGATCCCGGCGCACGGGCGGCACCATTCTATTACGCTAACGTTGCCGCCACTGTCGTTGCTGCTGTTCAGCCCCGCACGGTTCTTTTCCGTTTGCGGCGTAATTTTGATTGGCGTTACGCTCCTCTCTGTCGTTGGCTTGCTGGATGATCGTTTCAATTTAGGTATCCGTACCCGATTAGTAGCGATGACCCTCGCTGCGATTATCCTGATTTTCGCAGGTATTCAAATTCGCCTATTTAATAATCCGTTGATTGATTACCCACTGACGATCATCTGGGTGCTGGCGATCACTAACGCCATGAACTTCCTCGACAACATGGATGGTTTGTGTGCTGGGCTAACGGCGATCAGCGCACTGTTTTTCATGGTCATCGGACTCACGCAAGGACTTGCCTTCGTGAGTATTCTGTCGGCAGCACTGGTGGGCAGCGCAGTGGGCTTTCTGGCTTATAATTTTAACCCTGCCAGTACCTTTATGGGAGACATGGGCGCGCTGGTATTGGGTTTTACACTGGCTGTGTTAGGGATTAAGCTGGAATTCGGTACACAGCCGCTGGATGTGACCTGGATGGTGCCGCTGCTGGTGCTGGCTGTGCCGATCTTTGACATCAATCTCGTCGTCATCACCCGCATTCTGGAAGCGCGTTCGCCAGCCGAAGCGGGTAAAGATCATACGTCGCATCGGCTGATGAGTGTAGGCTTTAACCAACGCAAGACGCTGTTCATCCTATACGGTTCGTGCGTGTTGTTTGGCTTCATTGCGCTGCTGGTGAGTGCTGCGCCGCCGGATATTGCCATGCGCATTGGTTTAACAGGGTTGGGTGTGTTGACGGGTTTATTTGTGTTGATGTTTTATATCCGCAAGCGCTTTCAGTTGCATAAACAGGTGGCAAAATGATCGACGCCTCCAAGCCGATCAAAGCGTCCGAACTACTGAATGAACTTGACATTTTGCATGATATTCCTCAAAACTATATTTTGGTGAACGATTTCTCCATCGGCGGCACATTTATCAAGCTGATCGAAGCGATAAACGTGCTAGACGAGCATGGCTGGGAAGTTGTGAGTATTTCTAACGCCCCAGATGGCATGACGATGTATGCTCTGGCGCGGCGCATCACAAAGGCAAAAAATCAACTATGACGACTTATGTAGTTACCGGAGGTGCGGGCTTCATCGGTTCGCACATCGCGCAGCGTTTACTCAAGGAAGGACATACCGTTCGCATTGTGGATAACCTTTCGACGGGCAGACGCTCTAACCTTGACGCATTGCAAGGGCTAGGTGATCTTCAATTCCATCAAGTGAGTATCACTGACAAAGCCGCGCTCGACCCTATTTTTAAGGGCTCAGAGGTAGTATTCCACCAAGCAGCGCTGCCCTCTGTACCGCTGAGTGTCGAAAATCCTATCGCCACGCATGAGCACTGCGTTACAGGCACACTGAATGTGCTGGTAGCGGCGCGTGATGCAGGTGTGCGGCGTGTGGTTTACGCGGCGTCTTCGTCAGCGTATGGCGATGCGGACAGCGATGTGAATGTTGAAACGATGGTGCCGCACCCGATTTCGCCTTACGGTGTCGCGAAACTAGCGGGCGAATACTACTGTCAAGCCTTCGCGGCGGTGTATCCACTGGAAACGGTGTGCTTACGCTACTTCAACGTCTTTGGCGCG
>CALMZT010000309.1 GCA_937870805.1 uncultured Chloroflexota bacterium | reverse complement strand
GCCCTCTAAGTCTTTTACCGGAAACTGACACCTGATAACTTTTAGTAATTATACCTTGATTGTAAAAGCCATCTAGCAGTCCCACCCACACACCTGCAATGTGGGGATAATCACCTATGGAAAATAACCTTGATGACAGCCTTAGGAAATAGTTAGCGAACGCTGCATTTTCGATGAATTTGGTGCGTAAAAGGTCTTCAAGAACGAATTTATTTTCCGGCGCTGTCTGGAGCAAGAAAGCCTTCGAGCCATTTCATTGCCATGTAGCGTTCAACAAAAATTTGCGTTTTGATACGCGAAGCGTTGATTTTGAAACTGCTGCGCCCGCGTGTCGTCGCCAGTCTGCCAGAAGTAGTGCTCGGCAGCACGAGGGCAAGGCGAATCGTCAGCTCTGGCTTTTCGAGCATGATTTCTTCAACGCGCGATTGTCCCGCTCTGGTGAGTCCGGGATCGAGGATGTTGAAGTGGGTGAGCACCATGAGGGGAATACTAACGCCTCTGGATAAATCGTGGAGCGCCAGATAACGATCTGATTTCCAGAGTAGCAGCGAGTTGACAATCTCTGTGCTCCAATCATATAAACCCTGTGCGTCAATCGCGCCGACGTAATAGGCAACGATTTTATTGCCAGCAAGATATTCGCGCAAAATATGAGTCGAGATCTTATCCATCGATGTACTCTATCCTGAAATTGATATGACGCTTACTTTGGAATGCTCGTGGAATATAACCAATCTCTATATTAAAACAAAATAAAAGGCAGCGAACATTGAGGAAGATGTTACAATTTGTTATGCGCTAAAGCGCGTAAGCTCAACGATAAAATCGTCTCAATAAACGACACTCAATTGCAGACAAAGAGTGATAATTGTACTGCTGTGTTATTGTTTCGCAAAGACCTTTTTCAGAATTTCCTGCGCGCGCGTTTCCCACGTGTAATGCTCCATCACACGAGCATAGGCGTTGTCTGCCAGCGTTTGCCGCAGCAGTGGATCGTGATATAAGCGCGTGATGGCATCGGCAAGCTCACGCGCATCGGAGGCTGTGACCAGCAGTGCCTGTTCACCGTCGGTGAGCACATCTTCCCACGCGGGCAAATCAGATGCAACGATGGC
>CALMZT010000308.1 GCA_937870805.1 uncultured Chloroflexota bacterium | reverse complement strand
GACCGCCAGCGTTCACTTGAAGCAGGCAGCGATGGTTTTATCGGGAAACCCATCGACGTAGATAAATTTCCTGAGCAAATCAGTCAGTACATTAGGAGCCGGGGTTAATGAGCGATTCAGTCTCTAAACGCCAACCGATTGAACCCAGCGAAGCACATGTGCTTGTCGTGGAAGATAATGTCCCGAATTTCGTGCTGATTGCCCGTATGTTGGCGTTCATGGGCGTGCAGCGCTGTGAATGGAAGACATCGGGTTGGCAGGTGGTGCAGTTTGCCGAAACCTTGCCACGCATCGATTTAATTTTGATGGATATACGCCTTCCTTATGAAGATGGTTATCAGGCACTGCAAAAAGTACGCGCCAATCCACGTTTGAAAGACACTATTGTTTGTGCTGTGACTGCTGAAGCCAGTGAAGACCAGATGCGCCGCGCGCAAAAAGCCGGCTTTGATGGATTTATGGGCAAACCGCTCGATCCAGACCGCTTCCCAACCCAGATCCGCCGCCTGCTCGGTGGTGAACCCGTATGGGAATGGAAGTAGTAACAGTATTCAAACGATTGGGGCGCAGCAGATTGTGTCCCGATGTATCCTTGCTCCTGTCAACGTATCAACCATTAAGCTTTGGTTGTTGGATTCAAACCCACGCTGCTATGATTTCCGTGTACATTAGGTACAGTGACTATTGCCCCGATAGGTTGAGTACAACTGTTTGTAAAGCGAGGTAGAGGTGAGCGCCGCAACTGACCTCGGAAATATTTTCCAGATAGCTTCCATTTTGCAAGAGGGAATGCAGGCTGAATTGCCGCCGGAAGAATTTTTTGCGAAAGCACTTCCGGTGATTCAGGACGCTTTACCCGGTGCCTTATCGGTTCAAATCTACCGCACAAGCTCCGGCGGGATGCTGCTGCCGTTGATCGGCGTGAGCAGTTCCACGCCCGTAGCCCTGAAGCAGCTTCCCGAACGCACCCTCCGATACTATCAGGGTTTATGGGTTGCGCCGCTGTATAATCAGGATGATTTGCTGGGCGTCATCGATGTGACGATGCCCCAGGACCCAAACCCCGCAGAAAGTCGCGCCCGCCTGCAACTGATTGCGTGGCACGTTACCCAAACGCTGCAAACGATCCGTTCTGAACGCTTGCAGCGCCAGCAAAACGTGTTATCTGCTGCCCTCAACCGCTGTAAAACATTCCCCGAAATCGCATCAGCCATCGCGCAGCATATGCTCGGCGGCGGGCAGTTCTGTTCGATCAACGAATTTCTTTATAACGACTACGGCGAGATTGACGGTTTTGAGACGATTGCCACCGCCAACCGCCATGACGCTTATGAAACGCGCGTGTCCATGCAGATGACGCCGCAAGAGTTTCAAACCTCCTTTGCTCCTTTGCTCAATCCCGAAAGTGACATTCGCTCACTCGTCAGCGAAAACGTTGCCACTGATTCCACGCTGCCGCCTGCGCTGCGTGAGTGGCTGGCTGAGTTGAAAATCAAATCCGTAGCGATTATGCCGTTGAATTATGGCGAACGGTCTGTCGGTTTCATCGCTCTAAACTGTGTGCGCGGCACGCTCGATATGAACCGCGAGAAGTTGCAGGCTTTTGAGCGCACGACTGACCAGGTGAGCGCGCTGTTGCAAGCACAAAGCCTGATGGCGGAGAGTGCCTACAGCCGCGACATCAGTGAACGGCAGAAGCTGGCATTTAAAGACCTGATTGCCGGGCAAGACTTCGCGGAGATGGCGCAGATTGTTGCGCGTCACATGCTGCCACAGCCGGGACGTTTGTTGAGCTTGAATCGCCTTGAATATGATGCACAGGGCATGATCGTCAGCTTGCGCACACTGGCAACGGCGAACCGTGAACACATGTTTAGCTATGACGAAATGTTCCCGGTCAAATGGGCGGAATTTCACCCCAGCGTGCGTGAACTCATTTTCAACGGCGATCCCCACGTCATCCACGACATTGAATTGTTCACGCCGCACGACATCGGCGCAGCGTATCACCAGTGGATGAAAACGAACGGTATCCGCGCGATGTTGAATATACCGATGTCTGTTGACCAGCGCCCGATTGGCGTTCTGTCGATCATGAGCCGCCGCACCGCAGGTTTCACACGCGAAGAGATCAATGCCTTCGTCAACCTTGCCGATCAAGTCGCGGCGCTGATGTATGGGCGTGACCTGCTCGATAAGGCGCAAAGCACGCGCGAAGTCGTCGATCACTTGATTCTGGCAAATCGTCTCATCACGATTGCCGAAAACTACACTGATATGGCGCAAGCCGCTTTGCACACGGTTGCACAGAATATGTTAGGTGCAGCGTTGACGTTGTTTGACCGCCCGTTAGATTTAACCAGCCAGCCGGAAACGCGGGCTTTGGTCGCCTTCGGCACGCAGGATACTTCACTCGCTACGGATGGACAGCCGATGAGTGACGATATTCCGGCGCATGAACAGGTAGAAGCGCTGCGCAGCGGCACGCCAATCCTCGTCAGCCATTTGGACTCTGAAAATCCTTTTCCGGGCAAAAAGCGCCGCCAGCAGTACATTAATCAGGGCGCGACGTGGTTGGCATCGTTTGGTCTGCGGGCGGGCGATCAACTGCTTGGCACGCTGGACGTTTTGTCGCGCGAAAATTATCTGCTTAACCCGCAGGAAATTGATGCTTACGTCACGCTTGCCGATCAAATCGGCGTGGCTATTCGCAGTCGCCAACTTTTAGAAGAATCGCGCGCCGCGCAAGCATTTGCCGCGCAGTTGGTAGCCACTAACCGCATGATCTCCGAAGCTGAAGGTTATGCGCAAATGGCGCTGGCGGTCATTCGTGCAGTGCCGCGCGAAATCAAGAGCGTGGCGATGGCGCTGTTTGATCGTCCGGTGACGTTGTATGGTGTGCCCAGTAAATTGATTACGGAAGTGATCGCCACCCGTAGCAGCAGTGTGGAGCCGCGCACAGTAGATGACTTCTCTACGTTCAATACGCGCGAAGACCCGCGCTTGACGATGCTTATGCGCCAATTGATTGAAGGACAGCCCTGGACGGTGAGAGACCTGAGCACGCGCCAGCAGTTTATGGCTGAGCAGATGCTGCAAGCGCTGGCTGAGCAAAACATGAATTCTGTGGTGACGTTAGGGCTATCCGTCAACACACGCCTCATGGGGTTGATGGCATTTGCTGCTGATCGCCGCCTGGATATCAATCCGGCACAGCTTGACGCCTTGCGCGCCATTGTCGATCAGGTTGCCATCACGCTGGAAAACCGCGACTTGCTGCGGCAAACGGCAGATGCGTTGGGCTTTGTGCAATCGCAGTACGAGATGACCAGCAAAATCTACCGCACCGAAAGTCCAATGGAAATGCTGGAAGCGATTTATGCTTTTTCGGGGCGCGCCTACGATGCCGCACAATTAGCCATTTACGAGACTCATCTTCAACCGCCAATGATCCGTATTCTGGCGGAAGCAGGGACAGGCGGTGTACGGGCCGTGGATTACGCGCTGCCCTTGGCGGACTACCCCGCTGCCGAGAGCTTCGCGGCAATGGAAACGTTCGATGTGCCCGATGTGAACCGCAACCGTTTCCTGAAACCCCCTGAGAAAGCCACGATGATTGAGCGCGGCGTTGGTGCCCTGCTGATTTTACCGCTGCTGATGAATCAACGACTCACAGGGTTCGTCTTCTTTAGCAACCGCACACCGATTCAAATCCCCACGAACCGACTGCGCGCGCTGCGCAGTATGGCAGATCAGCTAGCGGTA
>CALMZT010000307.1 GCA_937870805.1 uncultured Chloroflexota bacterium | reverse complement strand
TTTCGGGACGATGCGCTGCTATATAATCCACAACTGAACGCTGATCAGCGCATGTTCAATCCTGCGAAAGCATATGTGCTGCCCGAATCAAATACGACGCCGCGCGCCTTTGTTAACGCCTGCGATGTGTTTGTTTATATTGAGAATCTTGTCGCTAGTGCAGTACAGCCCAAAGTCACGGATGAGGCAAGCCTGATAGGGCTAACGCCAGTACAAGAGGATTCGCAGCGTAGTTTAGAGCAGCTATTTAGAACCGCTTTTGAGTCCGTAGCGCAGGACGATGGCTGGGCATCCCTGAGCGCTATCGGAAATAAGCTGAGGCAGCTCGACCCTGGCTTTGACCCGCGCACCTATGGTTATCGACAGCTTCTACATCTCGTTCAGTCACATTCCGAGTTATTTGAAATTCGAAAAACGAAAGCGCGTGGTGGAGCAGTCGTGTATGTACGCTTGCGCGACAATGAATAGCTACGTCCCTTGTGGGAATTTGCTCAGGTTCGCTTGTCCTATTGAACCTATTCAGGAATTTTGCAGGGTAGAGCTAATGGCATTGACCAGCAAAGAGGTCGTCAGATCATTTTTATTAAGACACTGGCGAACACCGATTTTCATCGCTTCCTGATTGATAGCGCTGTTTCCCTGTCCCGACATCAAAATGAAAGGGATTACAACTCCCCCCGCAATTGCAGAGCGCGCAAATTCTAAGCCATTGTCTTTGCCCAGATAGTAATCGATTAAACAAAGATCAAAACTCGCTCGTCGAAGTGCTTGTTGAGCTGATGCTGCGTCTGGTGCCCATTGAATATCAAATTTCACGCCATCAATGTCGGATAGGAGTTTATTTACCAGAATGAATTCTTCTTCTATATCGTCAACATGTAGTATGTGAATTACTTTATCTGGCATCAGAACTCCCTACCCACCTCATAAAACCTCACAAGCCACGCACCCACCTATTTTACAGTATATATAGTAAATATTGCCTAAATGTACCGAAACTCTTATGGTGTTAAAATAGGATGTTAGTGTTATTTTATTAGATGCACGAATATCCAAAGCGAATTCATGACGATAACCCTTTTATGGTTTGTACGCATATGTTATTGCGGATAAGTAAAGGATTTTGGCGATGCCACCTGTCAAATCAGCAAATGGAACTCAGGAATTAGATACCCGCGTTTTACTGCAAGTTTTAACCGCAGTCAAAAAAGGCGATTTTAGTGTGCGAATGCCGATTGACCATACAGGTGTAGCCGGCAAAATCGCAGATACTTTAAACGAAATTATCGAACTTAACGAGAAGATGGTCAGTGAGTTCTCGCGCTTGAGAACCATTGTGGGTAAAAGCGGTAGGATCACTCAGCGCGCGACACTGGGGCATGTTGATGGTGGTTGGGCAGAAAGTGTTGATTCGGTCAATGCACTTGTTACCGACCTCGTTCAACCCACTGCTGAAATGGCAGCCGTCATCCGTGCTGTCGCGCGCGGCGATCTTACACAGAAGGTCGCACTTGAAATTGAAGGCAGCCCACTACAAGGTGAGTTCCTCGATACCGCGAACATCGTCAATACGATGGTTGACCAGCTTAGCTCGTTTGCTTCAGAAGTGACGCGCGTGGCGCGCGAGGTCGGTACGGAAGGCAAGCTTGGTGGGCAAGCACAGGTGCGCGGCGTTGGCGGTGCCTGGAAAGACCTGACCGACAACGTGAACCTGATGGCGAACAACCTGACGGGACAGGTGCGTAACATCGCCGAAGTCTCCACCGCGATTGCTAACGGCGATCTGTCGAAGAAGATCACGGTGGATGTGAAAGGCGAAATTCTGGAACTGAAGAACACGATCAACACGATGGTGGATCAGTTGAATTCATTCGCTTCCGAGGTGACGCGCGTGGCACGCGAGGTGGGTACGGAAGGCAAGCTCGGTGGTCAAGCCTATGTGCGCGGCGTGGCGGGTACGTGGAAAGACCTGACCGATAACGTGAATCTGATGGCGAACAACCTGACCGGACAGGTGCGTAACATC
>CALMZT010000306.1 GCA_937870805.1 uncultured Chloroflexota bacterium | reverse complement strand
GACCTCGGCGCACGCCGCGAGCACGGTGGCCATGAACCCTTCGCCCTGTCGTCGATGGCCCAGCCGTCGCATCGAGTTCTCGACCATCACCACCGAGCCGTCCACGACGAGCCCGAAGTCGATGGCGCCGAGGCTCATCAGGTTCCCCGAAAGGCCGGCCTGCACCATGCCAGTGAACGCGAACAGCATCGACAGCGCCAGATACCAGAAGAAGAAGCGCATCGGGCGCAGGCTCAGTGCCAATCGCAAATCTGCGATCATCGACGTTTGATGTTCACCAACGTCGCTGCCTGCAACTGCCCCACTGCTACGTTTTTCTTCGCCGACCAGAGACACAAACCACAGTGTACCGAGCATCAAGCCCGCCAGCACGAACAGGTTTTGCAGCGTCTCCGGCGTGAAGCCCAGCGTACTGCCTTCCTTGTGTTCTGGCAGCATCACGCCGAACAGGATGCCGCCGATGGTAAAGCCCAGCAGCAAAAACGTCCACACGATGCCAACAGCGCGCCCTCGTTGATGTTCCGCCGCACGATCATAGACCAGCGCTAGAAATGTGCCGCCCGAAATCGCCGTGCCAAGACTGAACAACAGCAGTGATAAGCTGATCGCCACCCATTCGCCAAAGCCCGCCTGTGCCCCGCGCGCCAGATGTGCCGTCGCTAAGCCTAGCGTGATGATGCTCAGGACCATCATCGCACGCCCCAGCCACACCCAGAACAGCCGCCGATAGCCGCCAATCGCGTGCCTATCCGACATGCGCCCTGCCCACACACTCAGCGGCGCGAGAAAATAGCGCAGGCTTACCAGCAAGCCCACAGGCGTCGCCGCATACCCCAAATCGCTAATCATAATTCGATTCCAGATGCCTGTGGCGATCACATCCGCCATACCAGAGCCGAGATGGAACAAGCCAATTTTGATGTTCCGCCCTAGCGAGAGGTTTTGTTCACTCATCTTTGTTCCGATTTCTGTAGATTTCTGTAGATTTATATGATGATTATAGAACTTTACTAAATGAAGTCAATGCGTTTTAACAGGTTCTCAACATGCTGCGGTACAATCAAGCGGAGTTTTTTAATCCAAAAACGCATCACTAAGAACCAAAAATCAGGAAATTTTTATGTCCGAACAAAAACGTTACAAGCGCATCTGCGTTCCGATTGACGGTTCCGGTTGGGCGAAGCGTGCCGTGCCACACGCCGTAGACATTGCCCGTATGAACGGTGCAGAGATTATTCTACTGCACGTCTTTCGTCCACCTGCCGCAGAGTTCCTTGACCAGGTAGCGCTCGCGGGACAGGATGCGCAGATTGATGCCGCACGCCAGCAGATGAAGCAGTATTTGATGGGTATCCGCAACGAACTGCGCGAAGAAGGCGTTGACGTGCGCGTGCAGTGGATCGAGGGGCACGGCGTAGCGCATCTCATCTGCGACTACATCAACGGCGAAGGCGTCGATCTGGTTGTGATGAGTACGCATGGGCGCACAGGAATCGCGCGCTTTCTATTTGGCAGCGTAGCGAATCAAGTGATGCAGGGAATCAAAGCGCCTGTAATGCTGATCCGTCCAGACGACGCGGACTAATCAGCCCTCTAACAGGAACGGCACTTCGATAATTACCCGCGCACGGCGATGGCGGCGGCGTTGATAAAGGATTGCCAGGCGAATCATCCACGCTGTTTGATTGTGCAAAAAGTGCTGCCACCATGAAGCGGGAATGAACTCTGGCATCACCAGCACCGCTTGTTGCCCATCGTTATGTACACGGTCTGTATGATCTAAAAACGCTAACAGCGGCAGCAGAATCGAGCGATACGGCGAATCGACCACTTCCAGCGGGACATCAGGGACCCACTGTGCCCATTCCTGGCGCATACGTTCGGTTTGCGAAGGGTCAATTTCGATGTACAGCGCCGTGATGTCATGGCTTATCGCCCGCGCAAATTGCAGCGCATTCAACGTGCCGCGATGCACGCCGGATACCGGGATCACCACACGCGGCTCCTGTTTCGGGGGTGGCGGCGGGGTATACCCTTTCAAGCTCAACTGCGGACGAATCTCCACATAGTGTTCGTGAATCTTCAGGAACACGAAGATCAGGGCGGGAACCAGCACGGCGATAATCCACGCGCCGTCAAAGAATTTGCTGACGACGACGACCAAAAACGTGATTGCCGTCGTCACTGCGCCGATGCCGTTAATCAGCGCTTTGAGCTGCCAATTTTTGCCCTGTACACGCACCCAATGAATGACCATTCCCGACTGTGACAGGGTGAACGCCAAAAACACACCTACTGCGAACAGTGGAATGAGGGCGTGCGAATCGCCACCGAAGAGAATAATCAGCACGGCGACTGCGCCCGCCAGCAACAAAATCCCATTCGAGAAGACCAGTCGATCACCCAGATTGTTGAGTTGGCGCGGCAGATAGCCATCTTTGGCGATCAATGACGTGACACGCGGGAAATCGACAAAACTGGTGTTGGCAGCAACGACCAATATCAGCAGTGTGGTGATCTGGATGAACACATACAGCAGCCCACTGCCAAAGATATGCCGTGCCAGGGCTGAGAGGATTGTTTCTTCGGGACCGGCGGTGATGCCGAAATACTGCGTCAGCCCGATACTACCTAACAAGAGGATCGCCATCAACCCTGCCATGACAACCATCGTCTGCCGTGCGTTTCGCGTCTCCGGCGGCTTAAACACCGTGACGCCGTTGCTGATGGCTTCGACGCCCGTCAGCGCCGTGCAGCCTGACGAAAAGGTATGCAAAATCAAAAACAGCGTGATCGGTTGAGCCGCTTCCATCACAGGCATACTGGCGACTGCCGCTGGACCTTCGATGAGGGCGCGCACAAAGCCATACGCCAACATGAATAGATATGAGCCGATGAACAGGTAGACAGGCACAGAAATCAGTGTACCTGCCTCGCGCAGCCCGCGCAGATTAGCAATCGTGATGAGCGCCAGCAGAAAGAGCGCCACTTCTACGCGGAACTGCCACAGCACCGGAAACGCTGAGGCAATCGCCGCCACGCCCGCCGTCAAGCTCACCGCCGCTGTCAGCACATAGTCGATCAACACAGCCGCCGCCGCAACCAGCCCCGGATACTTGCCGAGATTCTCTGACGCAACAGTGTATGAGCCGCCTCCAGAAGGATAGGCTGCAATCGTTTGGGAATAGGAGAGCGTGAGAATTGCCAGCAGTGCGGTAATGGCTAAAGCGATGGGCAGTGCAAGGTTCAACGCTGCCGAACCCGCCACGATTAAGCCGAGATAGATTTCCTGATTGGCATAAGCAATGGAGGAGAGCGCATCGGGTGAGAGTGCTGCCAGCGCGCGTATCTTGTCTAAACGTTCACCATGCGATAACCGTGTCGGCAGCGGGGTGCCAAGCAATACTTCACGCCAGTTTCGCATCGTCTATCCTTCTTCAAGTAATGAAAATTAAGAATTGATGTTACGCAGGTTCAGCTCGAACAAGGGGTTTAAACCCCTTGTTCACAGGTTCAGGGTGCGTAACGTCAGTTAAGAAGATTGACTACTCGAACGAAGCCAAGAATAACATAATCCCATGAGAGGCGCGAAGTAAAGATTTCTTGATGCGCAATCGGCATATAGCTTCGTTTTTATGGTCAACGGTACTAGAGAAAAATCCTACAACTGCCTAATCACGAGCTGCCTAATTCCGCCTACAATGCTTATAGGCGTTAAATCAACGCAGCTTAAGCCTATCTAAAGAAGTGTAGGGAAAAATTGTCATGGCAGACAAAAAGAGTATCAAGCCGGGTAGTCCCGCGAACAACCCACAGACCAGCCCCACCGATGGCGGCAGAACTGTGACGGAGAAAGCAACCACGCAGCACAGCAAAGATCAGCAGCGTGAAACCGGGCAATCCTCCAAACGCAAGCGTGGCAGCCCAGACAACGATCCGCGCAATCACCAGAAGAAAAGTCCCAACGCGCGTGAGCAGGACGGCAATCAAATTGATGCCGAAGAAAACTATATTCCCAGCCACCTGAACCCCAGATAATCTGAGAACTCTGCGACAACAGGAACGCTCACACCCCTTCTCTAGCTATTGAGAAGGGGTTCATTTGGCTTTAAGCGAAGTCAACTCGAATGGGGAATTTCATCGAACGGCGGCACACGATTTGCGACCATTTGTTTGATTTGTTCGACAGCGGCAAGCGCTTGTTTACGATCTTCTGCCGCGAGGGGCAAAATCTCGAATTCTTCCTCGTCCATCAGCGTGATCTCGCCGCCTGGGGAAATCAACACGTCGAGTGCGAGGTCTTCGGCAGTAATCACTTCTTCCGAGATTTGCGCGGGGCGTGTGATATTGCAGTAGAAGCCTTTCAGCGCGCCGCGCGACCCTTCCTGTACGCGGAAGATATTGTACCAGCGGTCATTGTAAAACCATTCGGTCATCGCGTCACCGCTGCGGAACACCAGAAAGCCCCTGCGCACCTCATCATGCCGTCCAGCGAATGCTGCGCGTACACAGGCGAAGTTCGTGCCTTTTCCCACGAGTTCGGCGTTGTAGTGCCAAACTTCTTCGCCGCGCTCGTTCAGCTTGTAGACCGTTACCCAGTTGTCGTCGAGTTCGTCAAAGTCCATCGTTCTGTCCTACAAATTGCAGAAGCGCGGGCGTGCATGACGCAGTGCCAGCCCGCTTGCGTCGAGAATACTGGAACACTGAGAGATGGAAACTTGCAGCAAATCAGCAAATTTCACCAGCGTCATCTCACGTTTCATATAGTGTGTATGCAGCGTGCGCAGTTTGGTTTCAAGCGCTTCAGGCGTAATTTCTGCCTCTATTTCGTCGGCGCTTTTGCCTGTATGGGCGGCATGGGCGACGACAAAGAATTCGTAGGCGGCGCTGCGCTGAATATCAACTTGCGTATTGTCTAAGCTCATCATTCTGTCTCACTGCTGCGCGTTATGCGCGACCTATCGTGTGTACACACATGAGCGTACCGCTTTCCACACGCACGCGGGCGCGCGTCTCGCTCAACACATTGCTCACGCCGCGCGCGGGACCGAACACCAGCGTATCGTGATGCAGCGGGTAGTATAAACCGTCAGTGGTGATGCCGCGCACATCCCCGCTCACGGGCAGCAGCGAGATGGTATCACCTGGCACGCCGATGAGCGTGTGATCGCCCGCTGGCATGAGACGTATCTCCTGCTTGCCAGCGACCATACGGGTATCCGTGAGTACAAGCTGCGGCAATGCCATGAGGTACACATTCGCCATCGTCTGATCGAGGCGATCCCCTACTGCGCCGATGATGCGAATCCATTTTGCGCCGCGTTCGGCGACGAGCATGAGCGCCAGTTCGAGATCAGTTTCGTTTTTTTCGGCGGGATAACGCAGGATTTCGGCACCTGCGGCGGCATAAGTGCTGAGTTCATCCTCAGTGCTGGAGTCCATGTCGCCGATCACGACGCGCGGTTGCAAGTCGAGCGCGAGGGCGTGACGTGCGCCGCCGTCCGCCGCTACGGACCGAACGGCACATCCCAAACTCGATCGCAACCCTGCGCCGAAGACCGAACGTCGCTCTCGCCAACCAGCTCTCTCGATGTCCGTGCTGCGCACGGCCGATCAAGAAAATCAAAATAGTTAGTTTGTGACGCAGTAAGATTAGTGGATCATCAGCCCGTGTAGAAGCCCTCCACTTCACA
>CALMZT010000305.1 GCA_937870805.1 uncultured Chloroflexota bacterium | reverse complement strand
ATTTGCTCCACATTCGACACATGTTGCTTGCATTTTGATTTCTCCTTTTGAGCTAGATGAGACAACAAAAAACGCCTCGGTCAGCGATTGACCGAGGCGTCTTGTTTACGAAAACTAAAAGAACGCTGTCAGCCTACTCGCTGCCGCGATGAGATCAGTTTCGATTTTTTCGAGATCAGGGGACAGACAGCAGCAAAGGTCTGAAGACGTGCTTCGCGCAGAGGGAGTTGTTGAGTTAAGTTGGTTTGCGCGTTTATGGAAATCATAACTCTCAGACATTTGTGTGTTGAAACTATTATTACCTTAAAAGCGATTGACTTGTACGTCAAGGGTTTACAGTAAAATTCATCGTGTAACACGAATTTTCGTCAAATCCCCCAAAAGTACCTGTGCATGTTGCTCACCTTTGACACTGCGACAGTCACTCCCTTATAATGCGCGCGGTTTGTAATAGATAGAGTCCACATGAAAGTTTGTTTCTTCGCGCATGTCCCACAAAAAGATATTCTGAACACCGTCAGCTTTTATGCAACGGATATTCAAATTTTGCGTGACCTGGGCTATGAAGTCATTCTTGCGACACGCTTCAGTGAAATCCCTATCAGCTGCGACCTCTATTTCATCTGGTGGTGGACGTGGGCGTTTATGCCACTCCTTAAGGCGCTGAACAAACCGACACTGATTACGGGAGCTTTTGATTACATCACGTATCCTGTCGAAAAATCATACCTTTATCGCCCGTTGCTGGAAAAAATGTTGATGAGTGCTGCACTGCGTTGGACAAAAGCTAATCTATTTATTTCTCATTTTGAATATGATGCTGTGACCTCAAATTTGCCGACTTGCAACCCCCATTATGTGCCATGCGCTGTCAATACGAATCTTTACACCGTTGCCGATAAACAGCGCGAGAATTTTATTTTCAATGTAGCATGGAGTGGTGAATTCAACGCACAGCGCAAATGCCTCAAGCAAATCATTGAAGCATTTCCAGCAGTCCTGGCAAAATATCCCGGTATTCGTTTAGTTATGGCAGGGAGACAGGGAGAATTTCACCCGATTTTGGTCGAAGCCGCGCAAGCCCTGGGCATCAGCGACAAAATAGACTTTATCGGCGTCGTCAGTGAAGAAGAAAAGATTCGCTTGATGCAGCGTTGCGCAGTGTATGTGCAGCCGACGCTTGAAGAAGGGTTTGGCTTGGCGATTGCCGAGGCGATGGCGTGTGGGGCAGCAGTTGTAACGAGTCCGGCAGGTGCGGTACCCGAAGTCGTCGGTGAAAACGGCATTCTTGTTGATGGTCATGATGTTTCAGCCATCAGTAACGGGATTATACAGCTGCTGGATGACAAAAACCTGCGTGATGATTTAGGGAAACGCGCGCGGGCATACATCGTTGAGAATTACCAATATCATCGCCGCCGTGATGCATTAGCGCAGATCATCAATGAAATCACAAGCGGTTAAGCGGTTTCTAAAATTCGTATATTTTTAATATTTATCGCCACATGAGACTGACCATTACGTGATAAGCTTAAAAGTATTGTAAGGTCTAAGAGAGAAGTTAAGTATTTTATTGTTATGCGCAAAAACCAAAAATTCATCCTCTTTATTACATCATTCGCTTTTATAGGTGCGTTCTTCGTGCTCATTAGTGTTTTGAGCAGCCCGTCACCTGCGGACGATACGCAATTGCCAACCCTGGCAATTTTACCTTCCGGCTCTCCAACGTCTCAAAATACAGACGGCAATCTATCGTCAGCTTCAGTTTCAAACGATGCTGTGTTATCGACCAGCACTCCAACAAATCTGTCATTAATCACCAATGTTCCTGATGAGCCTGTCCCTAATCAAGTCATTATTACCTTCGATCCTGACGCCAGCGCTGAAGAACGTGCGGCTTATATCCAATCTATCGGCGGCACAATCAGTAAAAATATGCCGATGTTAGATACCGTTGTGGTGAGTGTTCCAATTGGAACCGATGTGAATACTCTCCCTACTTCACCTGTTGTTTTGACGAGTGAAGCGGACTACTACGTTGTGGCGCAGCAGGAAGCGGTAAACGATCCGCGCTATGCTGAACAATGGGCGCTGCCGATGATCAACGCGCCATCGGCTTGGGCTGAACTCCCCAATACGCCTGTAATCGTTGCCGTGATAGACAGCGGACTTTGTGCTGAACACGCTGATTTACAGGGACGTATTCTTGCGGGATACGATTTTGTAGAGGGCGATGATGTGCCACAGGATGCGTTCGGGCATGGCTGTGGCGTGGCAGGCATCATCGCGGCAAATACGAACAATGAAATAGGAATCGCAGGTATCGCGCCGAATGCTCAAATTATGCCGCTGCGTGTATTGAATGCGCAGGGAATCGGCACGTATTCGGATGTCGCCAGCGCTATTTTGTACGCCGCAGATCACGACGCACAAATCATCAATCTTTCGCTCGGCGGCACGCAGTCATCGGATTTATTGGAAAATGCAGTCAATTATGCTGTATCACATGGCGTACTGATTGTCGCCGCTGCGGGAAATACCAGCAATCGTGTCCTGTATCCAGCAGCCTATGAACCTGTAATTGCGGTTGGTTCCATAGATCGCAGTATGCAGACCAGCAGTTTCAGCCCAACCTCGCAGATTGATCTTTATGCGCCGGGGCGCGACATTCTCACAACACAAACCGATGGCAGCTACGCATTGATGACAGGTACAAGTTTCGCCGCGCCACAGGTAGCAGGCATCGCCGCACTGGAGATAGCTTACGGACGCTCATTGACTTTGGATGGTGGAGTGTTCGCTTTCGGGAATGCCAGTTCACCTGTTATCGTTATGCCGACTGCAACGCCAATGCCCTTATCTTCTCAATACGCAGCGCTGCTCAGTGCAGTAAGGGCGCGGGGCATCATACGAGTCATCATCAGTTTGAGCGTTAATTTTCAGCCGGAAGGATTGCTCTCACCACAAGGAGTACAGGCTCAACAGGCAGTAATTGCGCAGGCACAACAAAATGTGATGACAGCGCTGTCGGGCTTCAATGCAGTACTGCTCTCACAATCTGATCAATGGGTCGTGCCTGGAATTGCTTATCAAGTTGATGAATCCGCGCTGTTGCAATTGATGTCGCTGCCTGAAGTAGTGAATATAGTTGAGGATATCTCGCTTGAGCAAGCACTGGACACGAGTGCTGGAGTCGTAGACGCTCCCGAAGCATGGACGTTAGGCTACACAGGGGCAGGGCAGACAGTCGTTATCATCGACAGCGGCATCGAATCTACTCACAGCAATTTCGGTGGGCGTGTTGTCGCAGAAGCCTGTTACTCGTGGAATCAACCCGATACCGATCCCACTGCAACGAACAACAGCAATGACTCTCTATGCGCTAATGGCAGCATTCAGCAAACAGGAGCAGGAGCGGCTAATCTCTCCCGTTGCACACTGTTCAATGTGAATTGCAGTCATGGCACGCACACTGCGGGCATCGCAGCAGGTGAAGACAGCACTTATCGTGGCATTGCACCCGACGCCAACATCATTGCGATACAGGTATTCACACGCTGGATTGACTGTCCAACGATACCGGGTACGGATCAGCAGTGCATCCTGAGCTACACCTCTGATCAAATTAGCGCGCTGAATTACACATACACAACGCTGCGTCCGTTGTATAACATCGCTGCGATTAACATTAGCATCGGGTCAGGTATCTACGCCAGCGCCTGTGATAACCAGAATATGGCAATGACAGATGTCATTAATCAACTGTACGCGGCGAATATTGCGACTGTAGTTGCTTCCAGCAACAATGGCTCCATCAACGCAATTAGCTTTCCCGCGTGTGTTTCAAATGCCATTAGCGTTGGCTCAACAAACGATTCCGATGTTGTTTCCAGTTTTTCTAATGCGGCTCAAATTCTGGATTTGCTGGCACCCGGCGAAAGCATCACCGCCTCGATACCGGGTAATACCTTTGGTGTCAAAACAGGAACTTCAATGGCTGCACCGCATGTTACCGGGGCATGGGCATTGCTGCGGCAAGCGGTGCCGACGCTTACCGTAGCACAAGCACTAAACGCTTTCCGTAACACAGGGGTTCCTGTGTTTGATGCACGTAATGGTCTTACCTTCCGACGAATCGACATTGATGATGCCATACTGTGGTTTTTCACAATGACGATCACCGATCAAGCCCTGCTCAATGCGATGCAAGCCCAGCTAGGCACCCCCCTTCGCCCTATATTAGTGGTAATCACGCCCAGTCAAATGAATATCTACCTCGATCTTGATGGGGTGACGGGCCTTGCATCAGTGCAGGTTGAGCCGGGGTATCGCACGTTTGCGATGTATATCAACAGCGTTACCGACATCGAGGGGAATGAAGCCTCGCAAACACTTGTAGACGCGGTTAACATTCATCTTCCCGGTATGCTTGTTGGCGCGCTCAATCAATTGCTCGCTTCACGAGTTGGCGCTGCGCACGACGCGGCAGGCATGACATTGTACAATAATTACCTGAATGTCAGCGTCATCCCCTAAAGATTACAGTAAGTTGAGACACGCAGCTTTGTCACGTCGCTAGCACATTTTCCTCGTGCGTTTGCGCTGTTGGTGGCTGCCCAATCGGTCTATCGTGTGCTTTTCCTCTCATTCGGTCACTCAGAGCCTTTCGCAGCACACGCGCGAAAATCGCGGGCTGGAATAATGCGGCGGGCGATTTCAGTAGATGAGCGACTTGATAAAAAGCCGTCAATATTACAGGCTCGTCAACGATTAGCTCAGTGATGTAATCCATGTAGCGTTGTACGAAACGAGTTGCCATGTTGACCTGTGGGCGTTTGCCTTCGGTGTTGGGCCAGCGAAAATCCTCACCGGTTGCCATCAGCCATGCTGTTTCATTGGATTTTGCCAGCGCTTTTTGAAACCGCAGCGAAATTGCGGAATTGACGCCCTGCTGCAAACACTTGTCGAGCACCATTGCACCCATCGCGGCAGCCGTCATCCCCTGCCCATAAACTGGATTGAAGGCGCATACAGCATCGCCCACCACGACTATTCCTTCTGGCATCGCACCGAGTTCCTCGTAATGGCGCAAGTGGTTCTCTGTACGTTGATAACCATAAACGGGTGAAATTGGCTCGGCGTGCTGCAAGACTTCAGCAAGCAGCGGACTGCGCAAGGTGCGTGCGAATTCCATAAACCCTGCGTCGTCATTGGGCGGGAAATCCTTGTTGACGCCGCCAATCGTGACAATCCACTGATCGTTTTCGATAGGGTAAATGCCACCGCCGCGACTCATGGTTGGTGGCTTTGTCGAGACGATCAAGGCTTTCCAGTCTAGCTTGAGATGCTCAGGACGCTTGTACCAGCGTGTAGCATACCCCTGAAATGAGTTGATGGCGCTTTCGCGTGGCGCAGCATAGCCTAGCGCTTGTAACCACTCAGGCGTTTTTGATCCCCGCCCAGTGGCATCGACGATGAAATCAGCCGCCCGCGTTTGTTCATCCTGCGTATGACGGCTGCGCAGTTGGACGCCTGTTACGCGGGATTTGTCATCGTTTGCTAGCAAATCAGTGACTTGTGCGCCTTCAACAAAATGTATTTGAGGAAATGCCATTAGGTTGTGTTGACATTTGAGAGAACTGGGCTAAGGTTGTCGGATGACAACCGTGAGATTGACCGATGAACAGTGGACG
>CALMZT010000304.1 GCA_937870805.1 uncultured Chloroflexota bacterium | reverse complement strand
CTGCTCAGCCCTGTACGCTTGTCCCTACCAATATGTTGTGAACCTTCATAGCCTTTTCATTAAATTTCATGCAATTGCCCTACTAATTGAGATGATTATTCAGAATCGTCGATAAATGCGCGTGGAGTGATAATGCTAATGCCTCGAAACGGATTTAAGACTAACAAATCATCATCGCCTCTGATAATAAAATCTGCTTTTCCACTTAGCCCCAGTTCAAGAAATTTGTTATCTTTTGGATCGCGGTAATCTGTGACAGTATCGATGAGTTCTACCGTGAGAGCTTCACGTTGAAGGGCAATCAAGAAATCTTCTCGTTCTGAAGGAGTCACATACTTATCAAACTTCCGACGAGCAAGTACCGATTTGAGTTCATCCATCGTCGCTTGAGACTGAAGAAGTTGTCCTTCACACCTTGCCCGCCAAACCGCCTGCGCAGGTACAGACTCCTCGAACAACAGCGCACTGACCAGCGCGTTTGTATCAAAGACGAAGCGTTTAATGCCCGTCATCGTTGAGGATGTCTTCGAGGATTTCAGGCGTCAAACCGCGTGCCTGCGCATTGCGGCTGATGCGACGCATCACTTGTTCCAGGTCTTCTGCTTCACCCTCTACCACTTCACGCAGCCGCAGATTGAGCGCCTGGACAATTTTCTCTTTGATTTCTGGAGCAGCCTCGTTGTAGCGCGCCGCCAGTTCTGCATCGACTGGTATTGTAATGGTTAGATTACTCATGTTACATCTCCCTATTCAATCCGATTCTACCAGTATTTACGTGAGCGTGTCAGCTACGTAAGCTGTAGGTTGGTTATTTTCCTTGCAGCTTCGGTTTGATCTCGTCAATCCACTGTTCAACTTCCATTTGCCAGGTGTCATCGAATTCGAGATATTTCTGATAATCAGCGAGCGCGCGATGAAAATCCTGCTTCTGTTCATCATAAATAATACCGAGCGTAAGATATGCGGCGCATTTTTGACGTGTCCATGTGCCGGGATATTGAAGAAGATAGTTTTCATGGTTGTGGGTTATCCTGTGAACGCTTTTTCTTTTTCTTGCTTTTAGGGATGCGCAGGATACGTTCCCCCCATGTTTTATCGTCATCGTCGTCACGATACCAGTGTTCGTGCATTGAAAAGACACGGCAGCGTGGACAGATCGTCACTTCATGAACGTGACCGCACGCCGGGCAAACGCCGTGATGATCGAAGGTGTAAAATGGCTTGCGGCATTCATCGCATATCCACTTCACCTGATGTCGAAATTTCCAGCCACACTGGGGGCAAGCGATAGTCATGGTTGCTCCTACCAGACAATCGTGACGATACCTGCGGCGCTAATCGCTAGAGTTCATCGAGTTCTTCCTCCCATAGCGCAGCCATGTCGCCCGACTTCCTCCCGAC
>CALMZT010000303.1 GCA_937870805.1 uncultured Chloroflexota bacterium | reverse complement strand
AGATGAGAAAATCCAACTGGTTATTTTATCAGGAATGGCCAAATCTGCTATCAATGATTTGAAGAACCAGAAATACATCTTTAATGAAGTTAAATTGGATGAATTGTTACAGCCGAACATAAAGCAATATTTTGCTGTTGGGCATTGACCAGCGCACGCAGGTAGCCGAATCGAGCAACAACACCGATACGATCATGCTGATTCACATTGACCCCGCGCGCAATACGATGGGTGTGCTGTCCATCCCACGCGACCTGTGGGTGGATATTCCCGGCTACACCGTCGCCCGTATCAACACCGCTTACTCTTTAGGCGAAGCCTCCGATTATCCCGGCGGCGGCGCGGCATTAACGGCGGCAACCATCGCCTACAATCTCGGCGTGCGCGTGGAAAACTATGTGCTGATTAACTTCAATGTGTTTACAACGGTGGTCGATAATCTTGCGCCCAATGGCATCGAAGTGTGCATTGACGAAGCGATTGACGATCCGTATTATCCCGACGCCGCGTATGGTACCATCACAGTACAATTTGAGCCTGGCTGCCAGCGTCTGAACTCGGAACAACTGCTGCAATACGCCCGCACGCGCCGCACTCAAGGCGGCGATTTTGACCGCGCGCGCCGCCAGCAGCAGGTACTGCAAGCCGCGCGTGAAGAATTCCTCAGCGCAGGCGGTATCGCCAACTTCATCACACAGATTCCGGCATTGTGGGAAAATCTGACAGGCAATTTCAGCACCAATATGTCGATGGAACAGATGATTCAAATCGGGCTGCTGGTGCAGGACATCCCGCGCGAAAGTATGCGCTTTGCCGTGATTGACGCCGAGTCAACCATTCCCAGCCGTTCAGCAGATGGCACTCAGGACATTCTCATCCCCATACAAAGTGACATCGCCACGCTCATTCAGGACACGTTTAACCCACAGCCCGAACTGACGATTGAGGACTTGCGCACGCGCGCCGAAGCCGAAGCCGCCAGCATCGTCGTGTTCAATAATGCCAATATCAGTGGGCTTGCCGGGCAGGTGCGCGAATGGCTCATCAGTCGCGGCATCGACATAACGGACGTGGGCAACATGCCAAACTCGGACGGCAGCCCGACGACGCTTCGCGTCTATACAGGCAAAACGTGGACGGCGCGTTATCTGGCAGCGATGCTCGGTCTGGACGAGGCACAGATTGTCACCGCCACACCCGACGGACTGACGGACGCCGACATCATGATCGTCATCGGACCCGAAAGCCAGGCGTGGCTCTCCAGCGACGGCGGATAGCGAACGGCAATTAGCTGTACACAAATACGGAGGTGGGGCACTGTGTCCCACCTCTTTTCGTTTTGCGGTAAGATAGAGACTGGATGGATTGTGAGGTGTGATGATGATAACGAAGATGCATTTGGGAAATTTCAAGAGTTGGAAAGAACTTGATATTCAACTTGCCCCTATTACATTGCTGTTCGGTACAAATAGCTCTGGCAAGAGCAGCATCTTACAAGCATTGCTGCTACTGAAGCAGACAGCGAATAGTTTTGACCGTGATCAGCATATCAATTTAGGCGGTAGTGATCGGGATTATTTTGACTTCGGAAGTTATCGTGACTTGGTTTTCAATCACAATGAAAAAACCAAAGTAGAAGTTGGTTTGTACTGGCTTCCTATTGCAACCTCAATTGCAGGGACGCTGCACTATCAAGTAAATTGGTTCCGTTCAAGTGATACCGTCAGAATATCTGAAATGAGGTACGAACTACTTGAAGCCCCATATTCATTTGTGAATGCAAAGTACAAGAACGACCAGCAGTATTCTTATGATTTTGGAGATAAAAAATCATCGCGAACAACTCATGATTTAAGACCACCAATAAGTTGTTATGGAATACCTTACAGAGATTTATACAGAAATAGCATCCCCATTACTTTGCTTCAGTCATTCTTCCTCGAATCCGATTTTCAATTCGAGAACTTGATTAATTCTGCTTTCTATCTTGCTCCCTTGCGCGCCTATCCCCAGCGCTCTTACCCTTGGACTGGTAACTCTCCTCAAACGATCACACCAAGCGGCGAAAATGCAATAGTAGCCCTGATTGCTTCTGAATGGCGTGGTGACAACCTGTTGGCAAATGTTGCTCAATGGCTGAAAAATATGGGTATCGTTAGCGAATTTGATGTCGAGGCTCTTGATCCAGACAAACGCTTCTACGAAACCAAAGTCAAAACTAGGGGTGAAGAAACTTATTCCTCTTTATCCGATGCAGGTTTCGGTGTTTCGCAAGTGCTTCCTATCATCACAATGTTGTTCTTTGTACCTGAAGGTTCGATTGTTCTCCTAGAACAACCAGAATTGCATTTGCATCCAAGCGCACAAGCAGTATTGACCGATCTTTTCCTACATGTTGCTGAAACACGCAAATTGCAACTTATCATCGAAAGTCACAGCGAACATATCCTTGCGCGTTTGCAGCGTCGCATCGCTGAAGCCGATTACAAATTCGCCACTCCTGAGCGTGTGAAAATGTACTTCTGCCAGCCAGGGGAGAACGGTTCAACAATCCAACCTGTGGAAATTGATAAGTATGGGCAAATCAGCAATTGGCCCGACAATTTCTTTGGTGACATCTCCGGTGATCTTGATGCAATGACGCAAGCCGGATTAGCTCAGCGACGGCGGGAACTGACGGGTGGCTGATTATGTCGTGGATACAAATGTCTGGATTATGGTGGATAAATCTCTGGAGGATGTGACCACGCAAACAGAACTCGATTGCATTGAAGCCTGTCGTCAATGGCTAGCAGCGTTTATGAAGAGCGCAGATCGATTGGTGGTTGATGCAGATTATCAAATTCTGGGTGAATATCGTACATACGCTAAACCCTCACGGCAGTTGGCTAACAGTTGGCTGAATCAATTAGAACGCGCACCGCGCAACAAACTCGTCTATATTGAAAATATTCAATATGATGATCATAGTCATGCAATCATTCCTTTTGACTTAGATCGGAAAGATCGGAAATTTGTCGCTGTCGCCTTAGCACATAAGCCAAAACCACCCATTGTTACTGCGACGGACACCGATTGGGACGAAGCAAAAGATAGATTGAAGGCTGTTGGTCTTACTGTGATTGAACTTTGTCCCGATTACATTGCAGAAAAACGTGCTCAGAAATAGTCAACCCTCTCCGTAGCGCTTGTTCCATAATGAGGGCGCAGTGCTGCACCCTCATAACCATCATGACAGTCTAACACAATCGAGTGTTTTTGCTCTCGAATAGCACTGAAGACTGTCAACTCTAAACCTGCCTTACGGCGCGGCAACAAACCATACGTCGCCCACACCTTGCCCGTTCACATCACCCGCCGCGCGGTCTTCGGCAAAGAAGTACAGCGGCATTCCATTGTAGGTGACCTGCTGCGTGCCATTCTCCAGCGCAATCGTCCCAAATTCACCGCTCGCTCCCTCAGGGGCTGCCAAACGATCATTGCCCGCGATAGTGAACGGCGGCCAATTTGTGGCACAGTCACCCGTGCAGTTGCTCACGCCGGCTTCATCATTAGCAAACGTATACAGGGTTCTGCCCGTCGGGGAGGTGAGGAAATCGCCGAGGTCTGCATTATTGCCGATCACGACAGTTTCGGGTACAACGGTGTACCAGCGTTCGCCAGCGCCTTCACCGGCGTTATCACCACGCGCAGCATCCTGATTAAAGTAGTACAGCGGCCAACCGTTGTACGTCACCTGATAGCTGCCATCAGCACGTTCAATCGTGCCCAATTCACCGGGAAGATTGACGCCCGAAACAACGGCATCTTCGTCGGCAACCGTCACAGGCGGCCAGTTGGTGGCGCAGTCGTCGGCGCAGTTGCTCACGCCGGGTTCGTCGTTGGTGAACGTGTAGACCGTCATGCCCGTTGGACCGACGAGAATGCTGCCGAGATCGGGATCATTTTCAATATAAACTGTCGCGGGCGGCACCACCCACCACACGCCGCCGACACCCTGTCCTCTGGTATCGCCCGGCGCTGTATCCTGGAACCAGTAGTACAGCGGTTGTCCGTTGTACGTCACCTGCATCGTGCCCGTCGTGCGCTCAATCAGCCCGACTTCGCCCGGCAGTCCTTCAGCAACCGTCAGCGCATCCGCATTACGCACGAGCAGCGGCGGCCAGCGTTCGGCGCAGGCTTCGTAGCAGTTGCTCATATCCAGTGCATCGGGGGTGAACATATAGAGGGTAAAGCCGTCTGGTCCCACGAGGACTTGTCCAAGCGCTGTCTCACCCAGACTCACGGTGGAGGGCTGATCTTGCGCCTGCGCGGGAAGGATCACTAACAGTAGAGAGAGTAACACAATCAAAATTCGTAACCGTAACATGGAATCTCCTTTTGATCTGATCTAAAGCAGGGTACGCACCCTATAACTACTGATCGTTGAGATTCCACGTTTTGGATTGCACCAAAAGTCACTTTGCATCCGAACTATCCGCCTGCTAGACTGATAGCGTGGAGCAAAGCAATGATGTATCGGTCATTTGACGACATAGAAATCATGAAGCGTATCGCCGCGCGTGAGCAGCAGGCGTTCCAGACGTTGTATCAGCGTTATGGCAAGCCCGTCTACAGCCTTGCCTATCGCATTCTGCAAAACTCGACGCTGGCAGAAGAAGTCACACAGGACACTTTCCTCAAAATCTGGCAGCAGCGCGCCCATTGGGACCCCGAAAAAGGCAAACTGAGCAACTGGCTGCTGGCGATCACGCAGTTCACGGCGATTGACCGCTTGCGGCAGGAACAGCGCCAGCCCGCTTTATATCCCCATGATATTGAAGACGCCGACGAAATGATGCTCGACGCACACGGTGGCTTGCAGTGGCAGGAGGGCACGGTGCTGCGCGGGCTGGTCACACAGCTTCCACAGGAACAGGCGTCGTTGATTGATCTCGCGTTCTTTCAGGGCATGAGCCACAGCGAGATTGCCGACACCACGCGCATTCCGCTGGGCACGGTCAAAACCCGCCTGCGCGCGGGCTTGCAGCGCCTGCGACAATTGTGGCTGGAAACAACAAGTCAGACATCCAATCGCCCGTAATCAGGCGTATGATTAGTCATAAGTGAAATTGTAGTAGTCATCATGAGTCCAAGTAACGAACTGAACCACAACTGCGATGCCATCCTCGAACTGCTGCCGGATTACGCTTTCGGGCTAACCAGCGCCGAAGAAACCCGGCTCGTCGAGGCGAACCTGCCGCACTGTCCCGAAGCGGCGGCGCAGTTAGCAGATTATCGCACTTTACAGGTAGAAATGCGTACAGGCGTGCCGCAGATCGAGCCGCCGACGCAGCTAGGGGAGCGCCTGATGGCAGCGATTGCCACGCCCCCTATGCCCGCAAAACCACAGCCGCGCCGTCCACTGCCGCTTGCGTGGTTGGCTGCCGCCGCCGCGTTCAT
>CALMZT010000302.1 GCA_937870805.1 uncultured Chloroflexota bacterium | reverse complement strand
CCACGTCCACTGAAGTGGACAGAAAAGGGCGGGCATTTGAGCGGTTTTCGGGAATGCATTGCGGGCACAGATCAAGCCCTTAAGCGTTATTTTGAGGCTTGAGAACACACAGGTTCGCCCCTACAGATTTGTTGTAAACCCTTGTTGCCTTCGAGCTAAATTTGATGCGATTGCCCTACATATTAACGGAATGTAATAGCATTTGCGGCACATGGGGATATAATCCGCCGCTATATGCTGGCAAAAACAATACAACAATGTCACTCAGCACACACAGCGCTGTTAACATTGATGATCGGATATGTGCTGCTGGCATTCATCTACAGTTTCAATACGCCGCCTTTTGAGGCACCCGACGAGTATTATCACTTCGCCGTCATCGCATACGTCGCGCGCACGGGCGCACTGCCCTCAGACGATCAACCCCAGGATCAGCCCTGGCGGCAGATGGTTTATCATGCCCCATTGTATTACCTGCTTTCGGCGGGCATCGCTGCTCCTTTCGACACTTCCGATTTTCCATCAGGTTATCCGCTGAATCCTCATGCACAGATCGGCGTTGCCCTCGCATCGAACAACCTGAACTTTGTCGAGCATGTTAACGATTGGGAAGGCGCGGCACTGGCAGTGCGTGCGGTGCGCTGTTTTAGCATCGTGCTGGGTGCGGTGACGCTCATCAGCATCTATGCTTTAGCGCGTGCGGTGCTGCCCGATAAGCAGGAGGTTGCACTGCTGGCGGTATTGATCGTGATGCTGAATCCGCAGTTTTTGTATATCAGCGGTGTCGTGAGCAATGACAATGCGGTCACGGCTTTTGCGACGCTGAGTCTGGCGATGCTGGTGAGCATCATGCGCCGTCGTCCCACCGCGCGGCGGGTGTTAGCGCTGGCTGTAGTGATGGCGTTGGCGGCACTGTCGAAAGCCAGCGGCATGACCATCTATGCACTGGCGTTTCCGGTACTGCTGTGGCTGTGGTTCTGCCGCCGCATCTCGTGGCAGCGCGTGCTGCTGTATAGCGCTGCGATTGTGCTGGCATGGGCACTCATCGCCGGGTGGTGGTATGGGCGCAATCTGATGCTGTATGGTGAGTTTTCTGCCGCGCGCATGGTAGCCGAAGCTACCAGCCTGCGCAGCACAATTCCCGATGTGATTGGCGAACTGCGTGGATTGTACTTCTCATTCTGGGGATTGTTCGGCTGGTTCAATATCAGCGCGCCGCTGGCTTTCTATCACTGGACCCTGCTGCTGCTTGGCTTTATCGTCGTCGGCGTGCTGTATGGCATCGTCCGCAGCAAAGCACGCGCCGAAGATCGCGCCGTTTTCGCGGTGTTGAGCCTCTATGGGGTGATTTTTATCGCCGCGTGGTGGCAGTTCAATCAGATGGTGCAGGCGGCGCAGGGGCGATTGTGGTTTCCACTGCTCGGCGTCCTGGCGTTAGGCAGCGCGTGGGGCTTGTCGAAGCTGCCGTCACGCACGCCAGTGTTGGTGCTGCTTTTTGGCATCGGCTTAGGGACGGTGAGTTTTCCGTTTACGCTGCTCGTTCCCGCGTATACGCCTAGCCCGCAAATTCCAGTTACCGAGTGGCAACCGCCCGCTGCCGCCGTTGCCATGCGCTTCCAGGAACCCTGGAGTACGGACGAATGCCTGATTCTGTGGGCAGTGCCGCCGGAATGGGATCACACACCCGATTCGCCAATAAACATTCGCCTTTATTGGCAGTCCTTGTGCCGAATGACAGGCTATTGGAGTGTGTTCGCGCACTTTGTGGATACGGAGCTTGACCAATGTACACCGGGCGATAACCGTCATGTGCTGGCACAAGTCGATACCATGCCTGAAGGCGGACGCCTGCCGTTTCCAGCATTCCGTCCCGGCGGTGTTGTCAGAGACACGATTTCACTATATCCACCCGCCAACATCGACCTCACACGGGAATGGCATGTACAGATTGGTTTATATGATGCAGGCGGCACCTTTATGCGTGCGTTCGTCAGCGGCACGAACGACAACAATATCACGGTTGGCAAATGCGCGCCGGAATCGATTGTGCTGCGCCTGCCGTGAGAATGAAAAAGGCGCACGGTGATATGCGCCTTCATCAGAGTTATGGCGTAAGTTTTCCGCCTCAAGCTAAAGGTCGAGACTCACTGGTCACATGATAAGCACACGGGTGTTTGCGGCAGAGAGGGGCTTTCTACGTCCGACCTGGCAAGTGAATTTTTCTGAGCGTGCCCAGATTTGAACCAAATAGCTTCAACGACTTCTTCCTTAACCGCAGCATTGTGTTAATTTAGCGTACAATAGCAGCATACAACTTGTTCAGGAGATCAACTTATGCCACGCGGTTGGGATGTTTCGTTCCACTACCTCAGTATTCTTGCAATCATAGCGTTGGATA
>CALMZT010000301.1 GCA_937870805.1 uncultured Chloroflexota bacterium | reverse complement strand
GAGAAGCGAAATATTATGGCAGGAAAAAAGGAGACAGTTAGGTTTTTAGCCTGTGCTATGAGGACAACTCGTATCCTGTTGCTCCTGAACACATCCACAAATAATTTCCTGAAAATGACTGCGTGATTTTCTTCACATGATGACTTGTCAAAGCGAGCTAAGGAGAGTACAATTTGCCTGGAATTGTTTGTGTAAAAATGAACAAACTCTGCCGCGAAATGTAGTGTTTTGTCCTACGAAGGGCTATAATATGAACTATATTCTGCGGTAGCATCTTTTAACTCCGTTGTTCAATTTTGTGAGCAGTTTATGAACCGACCCTCTTCAAGTCCCGGCATAAACATCGTTCCTCTGATAATCATCGCCGTTGTGGTGATCATCGGCGGCATTGTGCTGTCTACGTTCGCGCCGCTGTTTTTCCCGGCACAAGGCTCTGCTCAGGCACAGCAAATTGATACTTTGTTCCAGGTCATGCTGGCGATTGGCGGCGGCTTGTTCCTGTTGGTACAGTTTTTGATCTTTTACTCTGCCATCCGCTTCCGTATCAAAGATGAGAATGATCGAAGCGATGGTCCGCCGATTCACGGCAATAACACGCTGGAAATTGTGTGGACAGCCGTCCCGGCGGTGGTGGTCGTGATTCTCGTGATTTACAGCTACGCCGTATTCAGCGCGATACAAACGCCGCTGGAAAATGAATACACCGTTGAGGTGCTTGGGCGGCGCTTTGCGTGGACATTCACCTATACGGCTGCTCCTGATGTGCTTGACCCAGCGACAGGACTACCCGTAGAATTTAGTGATGGCAATCTCTATACCTACGTGGGACAGAATCTGCGCTTAGAAATGACCTCAGTAGATGTCAATCACGCCTTCTGGGTTCCAGAAATGCGTATCAAGCAGGATTTGCTCGTCGGGCGTATCACCGAAATGCGCTTTACGCCGATTATTGCCACAGGTCCCGCTGAGGATGGGTTGTATTACCCGCAAGCTGGCTTCCCAATACGCTGTGCAGAATTGTGCGGTGATGGGCACGGCAATATGGGTTTGATCTCGACGCTGGTTGTATTTGCAACCCAGGAAGACTATCAAGCATGGTTTGATGCGCGTGTTTTTGAAGGACTGAATCCACCGGACGATCCAGCAGTGTTTGGTGAGCAGATTCTAGCCGCCGCGCAATATCCGTGCGCGGGCTGCCACACGCTGACTGATCTCGGTTGGGCAGGCATTACAGGTCCAAATCTGGATGGTATCGGTGATCGCGCTGATGACCGTGTAGGCGGTGAATCAGCAGAATCGTATTTGATTAACTCGCTGCGTCACCCACAGCGTTTCATCGTGCCGGGCTTCTCCAGCGCTTTAATGCCGCAGTTCGTGGAAGACAATCCTGATGACCGCAACTACATGCCCGATCAGGATGCGGTAGCGATTGCGGCGTATCTGTGTACACAAACCACAACGGGCGAATCGGCGTGCAGCGTTGATGAACTCAACGCAGTCGCGGCGTCAGAAGTCACACAGACGGGCACAGGGGCACAGTAAAATGGCAACATCACAACAAAGTTTGTGTTGAAGTGAGGTTTTCTTATGGCAAGTAGTGTAGCGTCTCTCCCGATTGGTGGACTGCGCACCTCGCAAGGCAAGCAAATCACCTTGCGTGATCTTCTGGGCTGGAGTGTCGATCATAAGGTGATTGGCGTCCAGTATGGCATTACCGCGTTGATCTTTTTCATTATCGGTGGCACGCTGGCGATGCTTATTCGCTGGGAACTGCTGACGCCGGCGCTGGATTTGATGGCAAATGGCAGCGCTTATAACTCACTGTTCAGCCTTCACGGCACAGTGATGATTTTCTTATGGATTATCCCGATGGGAGCAGCATTCGGTAATTATGTTGTACCGCTGCAACTGGGTGCGAAAGATATGGCATTCCCTTGGCTGAATGCTTTCGCGTTCTGGATGATCCCGCCTGCGGGGTTCTTCATGCTGTTAGGTTGGTTTGTGGGTCCGCCGGAAGCGGGCTGGACGAGCTATCCGCCCCTCAGCACGATGTTTACCCCCGATGGACAGACGATGTGGGCGATTTCGCTGCATCTGCTGGGTATTTCGTCCATTCTCGGCGCGATCAACTTCATCGTGACGATTGCCAACATGCGTCCTGAAGGGATGGGTTGGTTCCAGATGCCGCTGTTCTGCTGGGCAATTCTGGCGACCTCGATCATCATTGTGATGGCAACGCCCTTCCTCGCTGGCGCGCTCACGCTGCTCATCCTTGACCGTGTGGCAGGCACAGCGTTCTTCAATCCAGCAGGTGGCGGTGACGTGCTGCTGTGGCAGAATATCTTCTGGTTCTACAGCCATCCCGCCGTGTACATCATGGTACTGCCAGCCTTCGGCATTATTTCCGAAGTGCTGTCAACACATTCCCGCAAGCCCATCTTCGGCTATCGCATGATTGCACTGTCCAGTATGGCGATTGCGGTGGTGGGCTTTACCGTGTGGGCACATCACATGTTTACCGCGCTCACACCGACCCTGCGCATCCCCTTCATGATTACGTCGATGATTATTGCCGTGCCGACGGGTATTAAGGTGTTTAGCTGGCTCGGCACGATTTGGGGCGGCAAAATCCGCTGGACAAGTGCCATGCTGTTCGCACTGGGCTTCCTGTCGATGTTTGTCATCGGTGGTATCAACGGTGTGATGCTTGGCTCTATCCCATTTGACCTGCACGTCCACGACACGTATTTCGTCGTCAGCCATTTACACTTTGTCCTCTTTGGTGGCTCAGTATTCGGTCTGTTCGCAGGGATCTATCACTGGTTCCCCAAAGTCACGGGGCGTATGTTGAATGAGCGTTTGGGCAAGTTACATTTTGCCCTTGCCTATCCTAGCTTCTTCTTGACGTTCTTCCCGATGCAGATAGCAGGTATTCTGGGGATGCCGCGCCGTGTAGCGATCTATGCGCCAGAACTTCAGCAGTGGAATGTGCTCATCAGCATTGCCTCTTTCGTGCTGGGTATCTCGACGTTCGTTCTGCTCTACAATATCGTTATCAGCGTGCGCAGCGGCAAGATCGCAGGAGCAAATCCCTGGCGCGCGCTGTCGATGGAATGGGCAACGACTTCACCGCCACCTGCCACTAACTTCATCGGTGATCCTGTACCTTATAAAGACCCCTACGGTTATGGCACAAAGGAATCTGCTGCGTATCTTGACACCATCGAGAAGCGCTTTGGCGAAACCGAACCCGGTGCAGGTGAAAAAGCGGGACAAGCGCTTGAGGTGCCAAGCGGCGATTAGAAAATGAAGATGCGTAGGGGCAAGGTACGCCTTGCCCCTACAGATTAACGATTGAGTGTGTATTGTAATTGGGTAGTATGATGGTTACTCAAAACTTTGCAGTTCTGAACTTGAGAGTGAACGGAGACCATAGACTTCCGCCAAGTGAGTTGGGTCAATGTTGTACGCGCAAAAGCGCACCGACTTTCCCGCTTTCACTTTCAACTTTCCCATCTCTCGCAGACGCCGATAGTATGTGGTGTTTGCAAGAAAGGCATTAGCCAATGAGAAAGCCGCCTATTGTAACAATGTGAGAACGTCTCACGAGACAAAATGTAGCCCAGAACCGCAAATTTTCAAGGACTAGTTCTTATGCAACAGGATGTAATGGAACCGCAGCTTTCGAGGCAAGAACTGCTCACCCTGAAGAATCGTCGTACAGGGATGGCAATCTTCCAGATTTCGTGGATAATGGTTTTCGTCTGCTTGATTTTGGTGAACTTGCAGGTACGCAATAATTTCACTTCCTGGCCGCCTGAGGGAGTCGCCAAGCTCGGCTTGGGACTGCCAACCCTTGCGACGCTGATGCTGCTGGCAAGCGGCTTTTTTGTGTACCGCGCGCTGAAGGCAGTACAGGCAGATCAAGCGTTCAGCCCGTCGTGGCGTATGGCGCTGGCGTTGGGTGCGGGCTTTATTCTCATCATGGCGTGGGAATGGCTCAATGCTCCTGTGACGGCAGATGTCAATCAACAATACGGCGTGGTGTTCCGCGTGATGACGGCGTTCCATGCTATTCACGCGCTGGTGATTGGTTTATATATGTTCCGCGTTGATCGCTTCCGTGCGTACTACAATGCGCGCAATAGTTGGGCAGTTGAAGCGGGCGCGAAATTGTGGTATTTCGTCATCGCTGCCTGGATCATGTTCTATACAGTGTTGTACTGGATATAGAGAGTTATCAGTTTTCAGTGATCAGTTTAGATAAACAACATCGGCTGATCACTGAAAACTGTTTACTGGAAATTGTAAACTACCTGCTGAAAAGGGGTATTGGTTTATGAAATATGGATTGAGCCGTGCCGTGCCGATGGGAATTTTTGGCTTTTTATTCGGCATGTTCCTTGCCATTCTGCTGCGTGCCTTGCAGGGACTTGATCCCACTTGGGACGCGGAGATTGGCATTGTTTTAGGCGCAATTTTCTGTTCGATCTTTTTTGTGTGGAGTATGGGCGCGTTCGACCCTGCGATGAGCGCGCATGGTGAAGAGGGGCATGGCGACGAAGAACATGCTGTACACGCACCTGCCGAAGAAGCCAAGCCGCACGTCAGCTTGAACGAACGGCTGCATCGGGCAATTGCCAGCGTGCTGCGCTTCACTCAATCAGGCGGTGTCATGGAGCGGCTGCTCAGATGGCTCGTGGCAATCGTCGCGCTGCTGGTACTCGGTTTGGTACTCGTGGTGACTAATGTCGTGAATTATGCCCGCAGAATCGCTGGTGACATTTTCCTGGTGACGACCATCACATTAGTCGTTCTGCTGTTTCTTGCAGTGCTCGCCACTGTACCCGGTGGTCCCTCCATCCAGATTACAAATGACCCGGTAGGTTCGCCCACTGGCAACGGCTACGTTACCATCAATCTCTTTGGCACCGACTATATCTTCAGCAAACTGACGCTGTTCCTGATCTTTGCTATCTGGACGATTGTCTCATTGGCACTAGCAGGCGGCGCAATTTCGTTATTGATGGCGTTCCTCGCGCGCGAAGTACGTTCAGTGAAAGGCAAGCCGCCGCCACCTGAAGCGTTAACGCCGCCTTTGCCCTTGCGTTTGATCAGTCGTGGAGCAACATGGCTGCTGAATCGTCTGCCTGAGCCGCCTAAGCCGCAGCGTTAACCGAATGAGGTGATGATTATGAGTGAAATCGTTCAATCTCCTGCTCCAACCTCTCATGCGCCTGCCCGCGCCCGCACAAAGGCGCAGGTCGCTCATGAGAACAATATCAAGTTCGCTGTATGGCTGTACCTCGGCTCAGAAGTGGTGATCTTCGCCATTCTCATCGGCGCTTATGCCGTGTTCCGTTACAACAATCCCGACATTGTGAATGAAGTCCACGCGAATACAGGCGTTGGTTTGGTTGCCCTCAACACCTTCCTGCTGCTGGCAAGCAGTTGGTGTATGGTGATGGGCTTACGCTCTATTCAGATGGACGACAAAAAAGGACTCATCAATTGGATCGGCGCAACAGCCGTTTTGGGGTCGATCTTTATTGCGCTTCAGGCTGTTGAATACAGCGCGCTCAGCAGTGAAGGGGTGCTGCTTACACCGGGCGCAGAGTTTCAGAATTTCGCTGCACATTTCTATCCACCGACCTTCTTTCACGGTCTACACGTTCTTGTTGGTGTCGTGTGGGCGCTGCGCGTGATCTGGCGCGCACGCGGCGGGCACTACAGCGCGACGAATTATCTGGGCGTGGAAACCTTCGGGCTGTACTGGCACTTTGTCGATGTCGTGTGGATTGTGTTGTTTACCGTCATTTATCTGTGGTGAGGGATGTGAACATGGCTGAGGAAAAATCACAAGATGTTGTTGCCGATGAAGAAGTCCATGCGCTGAACGATTCGGTGCATCTGCCCGGCGGATACACGATCACGCTGCCCGGCGGTATTTATACCTTTGTGTTTCTGGTTCTCGGTGGCTTGACGATTTTTGAGATCATCATCGCCGAACTACCAGAGGGTTTATTTACGCTGCCTATATTGTTGGCGGCATCGGCGCTCAAGGCGCTGCTGGTGGTGATCTTCTACATGCACTTGAATACGGATAATCCTTTCTACCGCTGGGTGTTAGGGGTTCCGGTAGGTGTAGCTCTCTTGAGCATCCTGTATCTGCTGGCAGTACCTCCCGTCGCCTATTAGTTTTTCGTGATAATTATATGCAGAGGCGTCCATCGAGGCGCTTCTTTTATTTTCTGTCTGTAGCCCTAAAATTTACAGATGCTCATCTATTTGCGCTGAAACTTAATTGAACCTTCACCAAAGGCAAGCTATTATAGCGCCTGTATAAGAAGGGGAAGTTCTATGCATGTCAATTTAACGAACCAGGTTGCGCTGGTGACAGGCGCGGCGCATCGCGTGGGCAAGGCGATTGCGCTGGAACTGGCACGGCGCGGCGCACACATCATGCTGCATTATTACCATTCGGATGCAGATACAGTGCGCGAAACTTTGCAAGCAATCAAGTCATTCGGCGTGAAGGCGTTTCAGGTGCAAGCCGACATCGGCACTGTAGAGGGCGTGGAAACGATTTTTAGCGCGGTACGCGAGTCTTTTGGACAACTGGACATCCTGGTCAACAGCGCGTCGATTTTCCAGCGTCGCAGCCTCCTGGAAGTCACGCCTGAAGAATGGCAGCAGACGATGAATATCAACCTGTTCGGTCCATTCCTCTGCACACAGCAGGCGGCAAAGCTGATGCGTGAAGTACCGGAAGATGACCCTGATGAACCGAGCACACAGCTTAAGCGCGCGGGAGGGGTGATTATCAACATCTGTGATAAGGGGTCGATTGATCCCTGGCCCGATTACGCGCATCATGGCATCAGCAAGGCAGGACTGCTGGCGCTGACCAAAGTGAGCGCCGCCAGTTTGGGACCCGACATTCGCGTGTATGCCATCATTCCGGGACCCGTGCTGAAGCCGGAAGAATATAACGAAGAACGCTGGGCGAAGTCTGGAGCGCGTGTTCCACTGAAGCGTACCGGAACTGCCGAGGATGTGGCGCGTGCTGTGGCATTTCTCGCCTCAGAGGATTACATCACTGGCGCGGTACTCAATGTCGATGGTGGCGACAGCGTAGTTTAACAACAATACTGGTAGGGCGAACTAACGTGTTCTCAGTCACCAAGATAGGTCTTAACGCTTCTGTTGCTCTCGCCAGCCAGAGGTTCAAAACCTCCGGCTAGAGGTGGTTTGGAAACCCTTAAAAGGGTTGTTCTACAACGGCGTTTCGTGAGCCAACCTCTTGAGAGGTTTCCAGATTCTGTCTAGCGGCGGGTTTTGAACCCGCTGCGGGAAGCATTAAGCGTTATTTTGATGCCTGAGAACTAACGTGTTCGCCCACAGCGCAGGCTTCCAGATTTAGACGGCTTTTGGGCGCTTGAATACGCAGAAATAGCTGCTCGTCCAACTCCGTGTGCCACTGCCCGCATCCTCTACCAGCACATCGGCGTTGCTGCCTACCATCACCGGCTGCATGTGTATCAGTTCCCAGCCCTCTTCGCCTAATGCATCGAGGCGTGGAATAAGGGATTCGGGCGTATTGCGCGGGATGCCGTTTTTCCAATCCCACTTTTCCTGAAGAAAATCCATGACGTGCTCCGCCTCTGCTTTGAGGAACACCGTCATATACTGCCATTTCTGTTGTTCTGCCATCGTCTAAAATCTCCTGATTAAAACCAATATATCCTCTATTACGAATGAGAGGCTCAGGAGTTGCCGAAATCGCAGAAACATAAAATGGATTTAATCAAAATTTAGAGAAAGGGAGGGGTTTGGCACGCCAAACCCCTCACGATATTGAGAAGTTAGAACTTCAGGAAGCGGTCATACAGTGGATTGCGCGGCTGACCATTGCGGTTGACCAAGCCATAACCATCGTCCATACCATCTGCCCAGGCGTACCACATGGCAGCGGCGACTTTCCCGGCATACTTGGGACTCTTGATAATGTTGACGAATCCTTGCGCATAATCGGCAATGGCACCACTCACCGAATCATTGAACTGGAAACCCAGCGCGCCCCACTCGGTATACCAGATGGGTTTACCGGGCAGAATGCCAATCATCGTATCAAGGTCTTCAGTCAGCGGACCAAAATTGCTGTAAGGGTTGCCTGCGACGCCGCGCCCGTAAGGATGCACCGCAAGCCCATCAAGGCGCACATCCCCCGGCAGCGCAGCAATCGTTCTGCGGGCGTAAGCACCGCCTGCCTGCGGACCGCGCGTGTGCCCGCCGCTGATAATCTGCGTGGTGGGATCTACGCTGCGAATCGCGCGGATGGTCTGCGCCAGCATGTTAGCGTAATCGCCTGACGGAATGGGCACAGCAGCGCGACCTTTCCCCTGCTCCGTATCCTGTTCATTCCAGATTTGATAAACGTGCACCAAACCTGAACCAGCGAACTTTTGCGCTGCACGGCGTGCAAAATCCGCAAACTTGGGAATGAGGTTGTTCCAGCGATTCGTATCCATGCTTTCCCACACATAGCCTGCGCCTTCGCCGTACAACTGATGCGTAAACACCATGCAGACCTTCATGCCCGCGCGCACGTAAGGTTCAATAAACGGCTTGACGCGATTGTAAGCGGCGTCGATGTCGGTGTTGCCGTAGCGGCTGGGATCACCGTCAGGTTTATCGGGGTTCATCGAGACGTTGAATTTGACGCGAATCCACCCAATACCCTTCATTAAATCAGGCGAGGGATGCCCCTGTGGATTGTTCTTGTCTAAATTCATCCCTGTCAGATTGCGTGCGCCCAACACGTATTGGGGGATTTCGCCCGTAAACGACTGGACATACTGCGCCGAGACATAACCTTCTTGTCCGCTCTGCGTGCGTACTTTAATCCACTGATCTTTTTGCCCGATTTTAGCTTGCGCGGCGGTAGCGTCTTCTACAATGTCGAGGATGTCGAAGCCACCGAGCTTGTTCAGGATGTTTGCCGGGCTGCTGGTGTCCATCGTCTGACGCAGGTTAAGCGTGGTTGTTGGCTGAACGCGCGCGGGCGTTTTGGCGGGCGCTGAGGGTGTTGGCGTAGGCGTGGGCGCAGGTGTAGCTGGCGCGGTATCGGCAGGCTTCGTTTCTTGCGGTTTCGTGCCTGCTGGCGGGGTTGTCGTGGGAACATTTTCGGTCTGAAGTTTCAGAAAGCCCGCAGAAGTGTAGCCCTCTATACCATCCGCCTCGCGAACTTTAATCCACTCGCCTTTCTTGCCCACCTTCGCGCGGGCGTCGTCGGCTTTGTCGAGCACGTCCACGATATCGCCCTTATTAAGCTGCCCAATGGGTTTACCGTTCACGGGAGTCTCGCGGATACGCACGCCATCGTTGGTGACTTCTAAACGTAACGCTTGTTGACCTGCCATAATAAGAATCCTTTCTTCTTTAATATTCAACCTTACAATTTCAGTGTAGCACGAAATTCCGCCTGCGAGTGTGAACGTGGATGGGCTTGCAATTGTTTCGCCCCCTCACTTGCCTTATAATCCGTTGTGAACTTATCCAACGCGGAGTGGCGGATAATATGACCCAAGATGATCTGATCGGCAAGCGTATCGGCGGTTATGAGATTCTGGAAAAGATCGGGCAAGGCGGTATGGCAACCGTTTACCGCGCCCATCAGATTTCGATGAATCGCCCGGTTGCCATCAAAATCCTGCCGCGCCAATTTATCACCGATGACTCCTACATGCAGCGCTTCAACCGCGAGGTGAAGATTGTCTCACAGTTGGAGCATCGCAGCATTGTCCCTGTGTACGATTATGGCGAACACGAAGGACTGCCGTACATCGTCATGCGTTATATGACAGCGGGTTCAGTCGATGATTTACTGCGGACAAATAGCACGCTCAACGCTGAGCAAATCCTGCACATTGTCGAGCAGATCGCTCCCGCGCTGGATTACGCGCACACTAAAGGTGTGCTGCATCGTGACCTGAAGCCTAGCAACGTTTTGTTAGACGATGACGGCGGTGCTTACCTCACCGATTTCGGTATCGCGCGCATTTTGGGCGAAACCGGACCCGGCATCACCACGCAGGGCGTCGTCGGTACGCCGAGCTATATGAGTCCTGAACAAGCTCAAGGGCACGAACTCGACGGACGCAGCGATGTCTATTCGCTGGGTGTGATGATGTTCGAGATGGCAACAGGACGCCGCCCGTTCCAAAGCGATACCCCCTACAGTATCGCCGTGATGCAGGTGACTACACCGCCGCCCGCGCCGCGCGTGCTCAACCCCAATATCACGCCGCAGTTTGCGAGCGTGATTTACAAAACGCTAGAGAAAAAACCCGACCATCGTTACGTTTCAGGCGCAGCGCTGGTTGATGGGCTGCGCACCGCAATCCGCAAAGCCAAGACCCACGACACGCAGCCGGGGGGAGTCCCACGCCCCGAAGTGCCAGCGCCCCAGATGGGACAACCGCCTGCTCCCGTTTCGCCGCCCCTGTCGCCACCTGTCGCGCCTGTCGTGAACCACCCGCCAACCTCGCTGCCTGTACAGTCATCCTATCAGGAACCCTTCGCGACCTCAGGCTCGTTCACGCCGCAGCCCAGCATCAAATACCGTCCACCAGCGCGAAAAAAGCGTGGCAATGGCATTTGGGCAAGTTTTGCGATTGGCGGGCTGTTGGGGTGTGGCTTGCTGGCGCTGCTGGCAGTTATCGGCGTTGCGCTGACCATTTTTGTGCTGAGCGGCGGTTTAAACACCTCGACAGCAGCCACCGATGTGCCGACCAACGACTCGCAAGGGGGTGGTATCGCAACCCTTGACCCGACAAGCGAAGCCGCGCGCGCGACATTGATCAGCGGAAGTACAGACAACGTAGAACCGACAGATGAAGCTGCTCCCGTCGGTGTGCGTCCGACCATCGCTTTTGACCCTTCACGCGGTCCAGGTGATTCGATTTTGTTCTACAGTGAGCGCGATGGCAACTTCAACCTCTACGCGATTGACATTGATACAAACATCGAAACACAGCTAACGCTCGATGATGCCTCTGATATGTATCCGGCGCTGTCCCCTGATGGCGGGTTCGTGGCGTTCCAGTCGAACCGCAGCGGCAACTTTGAAATCTACGTGATGACGATCTTTAGCACCAACGTGCGGCGGCTCACCAACAATGATCGCTTAGATCGTGTTCCCGCGTGGAGTCCTGACGGCGCGTGGATTATTTACTCGTCTGATACTCGTGATGACGACAACTACGATCTGTACGTCGTGCGCGCTGATGGCAGTGATGAAACGCTGCTGTTTAGCAATGGACAGCGCAACAGTCACGCGCGCTGGAGTCCTGATGGCAGTTACATCGTCTTCACCACCGGCGATGGCAGAAACGCCAGCTTCTGGGAAATTGGACGTCTGGAAATCACCTATGATGCCAACGGTGTGCCACAGGCAGGCGCATTTTCAACCCTCACCAACAATGATTTTGAAGACTCGTCGCCCAACGTCAGCCCGGATGGCAGCAGCATCGTTTATGTGACCGATGGAATGTCGGGCAACAACGCCATCGGCATGATGGATACCGACGGTACAGACAGCCGTATTGTCTATGATGGGATTGGCGACGAGTGGGGCGCGCATTTTAGCCTCGACGGACGGCAAATCGCCTTCAACTCGAATATGGAACGGAACCCCGGCGACGACGAGATTTACATCATCAACGCTGATGGTTCCGGTATCCAGCAGGTGACGCAGCTTGGCGGGGTTTTCCCGTCGTTTATTCCCTAGCCGTTCAGAAAACGCATTGAACGTTCTGCGTAGCGTTCCCCTGCGGCTGCACCGACAGGGGCGATTTCGTTAAGCCGTTCCAGATCCTCAGGGGTGAGCGTAATGTCCAGCGCGCCGATGTTCTCCTGAAGATATTGCTGACGGCGCGTTCCCGGAATGGGAATAATGTCTTCCCCTTGCGCCAACACCCACGCCAGCGCCAACTGTGACGGAGCACAGCCCTTCTCTGATGCCATACGCTCAATTTCAGCGACCAGATTGAGATTCTTCTGGAAGTTTTCTCCCTGAAAGCGTGGATTGGTGCGGCGGAAGTCGTCAGCAGCTAAATCTTCAAAGCTCTTGATTTGTCCTGTCAGGAAGCCGCGCCCTAAAGGACTGTACGCCACAAAGGCAATTCCTAACTCACGGCAGGTCGCCAGAATTTCATCTTCAGGGTCACGACTCCACAACGAATACTCTGTTTGCAGCGCAGCGATAGGATGCACGGCGGCAGCGCGGCGAATCGTTTGCGACGAGGCTTCCGATAGACCGAGGAAGCGCACCTTACCTTCTTTGACAAGCTCTGCCATCGCGCCAACGGTTTCTTCAATCGGCGTGTTCGGGTCAACGCGATGCTGATAGTACAGGTCGATGGTTTCCACATTCAGACGACGCAGGCTCATTTCGCAGGCAGCGCGCACGTACTCCGGCGTGCCGTTGACACCTAAATACGCGCCGTCGATGCGTCGCATGTTGGCAAACTTGGTCGCCAGCACAACCTGATCGCGGCGTCCCCGCAGCGCACGCCCGACAAGGATTTCGTTGTGACCGACGCCGTACATGTCAGCGGTATCCCAAAAGGTCACACCAAGATCAATCGCGCGATGTAGTGTTTTGATGGATTCTTCATCATCTCCACGACCATAATACTCAGACATGCCCATACAGCCTAAACCAAGCGCCGAAACGGACAAGCCGCTGTTTCCCAGTGGTCTCAGCTTCATCTTTAAACTCCTGTTTTTCTCGTAGTGAACGATTACATACTACAAGTTTGAGCGCACTCTAAGTCAAGGGGCATTTCAGCAAATTCTCATGTTGCGGACAAAAAGTGCGTGAAATGATCATTTTTACAGCTTCTTGACGCACCTATAATAAACTCACAACCTATAATAGAAGCTAACACATTGATTGAAAGATGATTGCTAAGGGGGTAGGTATGCCTTTAGAGTTATTGATTCCTGTGGTTTTTGTTCTCCTCATCCTATCAGGCTTCAAGATCAATCAGGAATATGAGCGCGCGGTGGTGTTCACGCTAGGGCGTTTCCGCACGACCAAGGGACCCGGCATGTTTTGGGTTATCCCGTTCATTGATCGCTACCGCAAAATTGACATTCGTACGATAACAGTGACCGTTGAGCCGCAGGAAACCATCACACGCGACAGTGTAACGGTGAAGATCAACGCCGTGCTGTGGTTCCTGATCGAAGACCCGGCGAAAGCCATCATTCGCGTTGCTGATTATCGTCAGGCGGTGTATCAGGCGGCGATGACGAGCCTGCGCAACATCGTCGGTCAGCATGACCTGGATGAAGTGCTGCGCTCACGCGACAAGATTAACGACGTGCTGCGCGACATTGTAGACAAAGTGACCGACCCCTGGGGTATCAAGGTCACGATGATCGAGATGAAGGATGTCGAAATCCCCGTATCGATGCAGCGTGCGATGGCGCAAGAAGCTGAAGCTGTGCGTGAGAAGCGTGCGCGCCTCATCAAAGCGCAAGCGGAACAGGAAGCATCGGAAAAGCTGTCGATTGCGTCGCAGATGATGATGCAAAATCCTGCGGCGCTGGAACTGCGTCGTATGCAGATGGTGGCGGAAGTCGGCGCGGAACACAACAGCACCACAGTGATTTTGATGCCTTCGGACTTCGTGAACCTCGCGGGCGCATTAGCCAAGCAGATTGACCAAAGCGCGGCTAAAACCAATGGTACTACGCCTGAACGGCGCGCATGACACGCGGCGATACACTCGCGCAGTCGGTTGCCTCTGCCTTGCGTCAGGCGATACAGGATGGTTTTTACGTCAGCGGCGACAAGCTCATTGAACTGGCGATTTCGCAAGAGATGAACGTCAGCCAGAACACCGCGCGCGAAGCCCTGCATATTTTGGAATACGAAGGCTGGGCACAGAAGCGCGCTCGTCACGGGTCGCATGTGCGAACCTTCACGCACGAAGAAGCAGAAGAAGTCTATGCGCTGTGGGCATCAGTTTCAGGATTGGCGCTGGCGTGGGCACTGGAGCACATCCCCCGCGCCAACCTGACGCAGAGCTTGCTGCCAGTCATCGATAACGCGCGTGCGCAGGTGGACGCGGGCAATACACACGGCGTCCTGTCCACGTTGTTTACCTTCCATGAGGCGCTGGCGTCGGTGATTGAGCACATTGGTAATCGCCCACAAACGGCGGAACTACTGATGCGGCTGCGCAACCAGGCACGCTTACTGGAACTCACACGCGAACGGCTGAATCCCCGTTCACGCGCTGAATGGGATGCGCTGGTCGCGGAGTATGAACACTTAATTGGCATGGTCAAGTTTGCCGACAGCAGCGCCGCGCGCGAAGCCATCACCCTACGCATTGAGGCAGATGGGAAGGCGCTGCTGGGTGCTAGTTATTGAAATATGCGGTGGGGACAAAATGGGGATCAGTATCCTTGTCGAGAGTGTGGTATGCCCACGTTCACGCTATCCGGCACAAACCTTGTATCAACGGCAGGGCGGCTGGCGCGAAGTCAAAACGATTTGTAATGCTTTTCGCTGGGAGAGTGTGCCCTGGGAAGACCCCTCAGAACAGCACGGCATCCGTACCTCCGTCAACTACAGCAAGTACAGTTTGCTGCTGGATATTGCCCTCAGCGTGGATGGGGGTTCGCAAGGGCATTACCGCTGTTTCCCGCATCTCTTAGAACGCGACCTCCAAACGACCATTTACATACCGCTGGATTTCACACATCCGCTACGCCTGAAATATCCATCGGATGGGAAGTCTACCAAAACGCTGACGGTAGGTTCGGCGCTGCGGCTGCGCGATGAGTTAGACGATTTGAAGCAGTTCCTTGATGAAATGGTGACTGAAAAAGGCGAGGATACAAAAGTCGGGGAATACACCAACTTTGCAGGGCACACATGGAAGAGC
>CALMZT010000300.1 GCA_937870805.1 uncultured Chloroflexota bacterium | reverse complement strand
AATCACTGCGGTTCGCCTCGCGTACTTTAGTGATTTTGCGCTGCAAGTATTCGGGATGCCAGAAGCCGACGATCTCTACCAGCGCCCGCCTGCCATCCTGCTTGTTCGTGAACGCGAAGTCGGGAATCATCACCGTATCGCCCAGCAGCAGCACTTCGTCTTCGCGCGTCATCGTCCATTTGCCGCGTTCATCGCCAAACTTCTTTTCAAACTCGGCGGCGAAATCGGCTTCCATGCGGCTGTCGAACTCCCCACTGCGCTTGAAATGTGACCGCAGCGGCGACTTGTGATCGAGTTGAAACATCCGCGTCCTGTCATGTCCCGGCGGGCGCACGCTGGCGCTCATCTGCCACTGTTCACCGAGCAGCAGCGCGGGCAAAAACGCCGCGAACTGCCGCCCGTAGCGCGTGGTGGCTTTCACAAACGGCGAAATCGGTCCATCGAGTTCGATGTGATAGCCGCCATCTGGAATCACCGTCGCCCAAAACATCAGCTTGAACAGCTTAAGATATTTCCAGAAATCCTTGTAACCATCGAACACGTCAACCGTCATCCGATCTGACCAGTAGAGCACGCCGCGCGCCAACTCAAGGTTGTAACGTGCCAGCAGCGCAGCAGGTGTCCACGCCTGTCCCGCATCCGTCATCAGATAAGCCGCCGGGCGATCTGCGAACAGTGTCGATTCTAAGATTTCCGCTGTGAAGCCATATTCTTCAGCGACAGCGTGCAGCGTATCCTCACGGCTCTGCGGATGAAATAAATCGGTTCGTTTGAAAACCGGACCGCGTTGAAATAAGGTAGATCGCAGCATTTCGGGGTCCAATGGGAGGTTGATGGGCGTAAAGGTGGCGTCATCCTCTAATACTTTCGCCAGCCCACGCACAATCACGTAGTCAGTGCGTTCGCCTTCGTAGCGTTCCAGCGCGTTGTCCCACGCCTGCCGCGTCTGCCCAGCGTACTGCCTGAACAGCCGAATCAGTTCATCAGCCGTCCTCAGCCAATAGGCATCATTCTCTTTGATGTTTCGTACCGTGAGGTTATCGCCGCGCGCGTACAAACGTGGGCGCACGAGATCAGCCGTGAGCATAAATCAGTATGGCTGCTGCGCGAGTGCGCCGATTAAAGGTACAAAGTGTTTCATGTTGCGGGTAAACAAGTGTTTCATGTTGCGGGTAAACAGTGGCAATTGAAGTCGATAACTGCTGGCAGCGATGAGACAATCAAATGCATCCACATGATGACTCAACCCTAAGACAGTGAGGCGGTTTATAGCCCAGATAACGTCATCAGGTGTAATATCAATCGGTTGAAAGCGGCGCAAGATTTTTAGCGCATGTTGTTGTTTACGTTTGTTTTCAGCACCTTCAAGCACTTCCCACCAAACAGCACGCGAAGCATCGAGTTGTCCCTGTGAAGCTAACCATTGTTCAGCAGGCGGATAACGACACAGCAGATCGACCACAACAGAAGTGTCTACGAACACGCTTACCACTTCGCCTTTTGTCGTCGCTTGCGTTTCTGCTCATTCACCCATTCCGCGCCATTTTGAATATCTTCCCAACCGCCGAGTAATCCTGCTGCCACGATCTCTGCACCTGTCAAGGGTTCAACCCGCATGAGTTCCGCGAGTTCTTCCTCAGTCCATGATTCTTCACCAGTCTCAACAGCACTCAAATCTTGCGATATAGATGCCGCGACACGTTGTAACAAACGCGCTTTTTCAGCGGGTGAAAGCCGAATTGCCATTCGGATAAGCTCGTCTACTGTAACCATAACCGATGTCTCTTTTAAAAGGCTTATTCCAGAGTATAGGGCGGAATCCGCTGCTTGACCATCATTTATCCCTTTTGTTATAAAATACGAACAAATATTCTAAATCCGTCAACTTCGATGTATAATGTGTTTGCGAGGAGATTTTTAACTTGCCCTTTAACAACTTGTTTCGCCAAAAGCACTCTGTAATCTCACTGCATTTTCAGCTTACATCAAACTTTGGCGTTAGAATCGCGTTTCAATTGCAGTGCCGACCAGTAAAAATACTCCGTATGTGCAAGGTGCATAATAAAACATTAGGCTGTTATCCCCTGTTAATCAGAGACTTTGAGCGTGATCCTCTCAGTCTTTAGCTTTCGTTCTCCCGGACTTTAGCTGTCTTCTTTGTGCCTTGCCTTCATCCACCGTATTCCGTGCGATGACCTCAAACAGCAGCGCCTGCCGATTGCCCGCCTTGCGCAGCACACGCCCTAGGCGTTGAATGTACTCGCGCGCGCTGGCAGTCCCGCCTAACACAATCGCCACTTTCGCCTCTGGCACATCCACGCCTTCGTTCAGCACCTTCGACGTGACGATTGCATGATAACGCCCGTTTTGGAAACCCTCCAATATCGCCTTGCGTTCGGCGGCTTTCGTCTCGTGCGTCAGCGCCGGGATCAAGTATTGGCGCGCGATGCGATACACCACGTCGTTACTTTCGGTGAACACCAGCACCTGCTCATGACTATACTCACGCAGCAGATCATCCAGCGCCGCCAGTTTACCCGCCGCGCCCGCAATCAACTTTTGCAGCCGTTGTCGTGCCAGCAGCGCCCGCCGCGCCTCGACATCGAATGCGCCGCGCCGCATCATCTCTTGCAGCCAGTATGCGCCGTGCGTCTTAGGCAGGTTTTGCTGCGTGAAATACCCTGCGTAGACAGCGTAGTCGGCGTTATAGCGAGCACGTTCTTCCGTCGTCAGATCAATGCGCACGCGCAACGTGCGATATTCTGCCAGCCGTTCACCCACCAGGTCGTCGATGCGCTTCTCGTAGACAATCGCGCCGATCAGGTCATCGACACGCCAGCGATTACCCACCTGCTCCCATTCTTCAGGATACGTCGCGGTCAAGCCCAGGCGGAACGGTGCAGGTGACATCAACGCGGTTTCGCCCCAGTTCGGCGCAGGCAAGTGATGCGCCTCATCGAAGATGATGAGCTTGAACTGATTGCCGTAAAACGCAATCAAATCACCCGACGAATGATAGGTTGTGACCGTAATGGGTTTCACATTTTTCTCGCCGCCATAGTACACGCCGATCTCGGCTTGAAAGGCGTTGACCAGCCGTGTGTACCACTGGTGCATGAGGTCAATCGTCGGCGTGACGACTACTGCTGAGCGATTGGCACGATGAATGGCGTGCGTGGCGACGAAGGTTTTGCCTGCGCCTGTGGGTAACACGATGCTGCCGCGACAGTCGGCTTTTTCCCAGGCGGCGACGGATTCGAGCTGATAGTCGTGCGGCTCACGAGTATCGTGCAGTGTGAAGTTGAGCGCCTGCCAGCGTGGTACATCATCGCGCAAGCCCTGTTCACGCAGCCACGCTTGTACCCGGTGATAGTGATAGGCTTCGCAGCGCCAGCGTGATTTGACCCACTGGAACGGTGCAGGCACGTCGGCGGTTTCGGGCACATCGTATAAAACGAGCGTGCCACCTTGAAAACTGAGGGAAGGACTCAGCGTCAACTCCTTGAACAGGCGTTCGCATCTATTGTACCTAACGTGGGGTTATAAGTTCAACAGTGGTAAGGCATTCGAGTAATGATGGGGAATCAAAAAGGGGCACAACATGCCCCTTTTGTGATTTACGCTTGTGCAGGTGCGTATTCGATTTTGGTCAGCGCCTCCTGGATCTGCTGCCAGGTCGCGGGTTTGTCCCACTCGACGGTGACAGTTTTGGTATCCACGTCGCCGCTGACAAAGCGCACCCCTTGCAAACTGCTGACTTCATCCTTGATGGTTTTTACGCAGCCATCACAGCCAATGTTCGGTACTTGAAAAGTCTTCTTTTCCATATTTTGCTACTCCTCTGTATTCCTAAT
>CALMZT010000299.1 GCA_937870805.1 uncultured Chloroflexota bacterium | reverse complement strand
CTTTCATGACGAGACACTCAAATGCACCAACGTTAAAGCGATATGTTTCACTCATGTCGCTGATCTCCTTTATCTATGAGAGCCGCAATTATGCGACTAAATCCTCAAGAATCAAAAACCTGCCCATGAGAACATCTCCTGAGCAGATTTCAGTATCCTTTTCACAGTTGACGTAACGACAAGTTCCAGCGTCTTTACTGATAACTGACGTTACGCACCCTGAACTTATGAACAAGGGGGTTAACCCCCTTGTTCGAGGTGAACCCGCGTAACATCAGTGATAACTGACAACTCGCATTAGCTCTTGTTCGATGAGCCTGTCAGCGCCGTCGTCACGCCCAAGCCGATGTACACCGTGCCCGCAACGTAGCGCTGCATACTGGCAAACAGTTTGCTGTTTTTCAGCATTTGCCCAAACGTGCCTGCCAGCAGCGCGTAACTGCCATCCGTCATCATACCCAGCGCCACGAACAGACAACCTAAAAACAGCATTTGCAGCGACGCCGAGCCACGCGAAGTATCGACAAACTGCGGCAAAAACGCGAAGAAGAACAGCGCGGTTTTGGGGTTCAACACGTTGACGATCACGCCCTGCGAGAAAATGCGGCGCAGACTTGACGGTTCTGCTTTTTGCTCCTCAGCCGTGCGTTCGCGCGTCATCAGTGTGCGCACGCCCAAAAACACCAGATACGCCGCGCCGAGATACTTCACAATGTCGAATGCCAACGCCGACGACAACAGAATTGCCGACAGCCCGAACACGGCGGCGGCGATATGAAACAGCGTGCCGAAGGCTATCCCCAACATCGACACGATTCCTGCGCGCCGCCCTTGATGAATGCTGCGCGTCACGATATACAACACTGCTGGTCCGGGAATCAGCAGCAGCGATACAGCCGCAATGATGAACAGCGGCAGTTGAGCGAGGTCTACCATTTGCTTCTCCTGAGTGGATTAACGTTTTCCGTTGTCAGTTCTCAGTCATCCAGTTTCATCCCACTCCATCCTGAAAACTGTGGACTCTCAATAAAGTTTTGTATTCGGTGTGCGCCAATAAGCCGAGCCGTCTTTTTTGCGGTTTAATAAGCCGAGTTCAAACATTTCGCGCCGCAGCAGCGCCCAGTCCTCAAAGGTATGCCACTGCCGCAGCACAGCGTTCAGTTCACGTTCGCTGTAAATGTGTTCTACTTCAAGTTTTGAAGCAAGATATTGCAAAATCAATATCTGGATGTCGCGCTTCTTTTTGCCGGGCCATTCGATGATGCGCCCCTCGTCATCAACGTAGGTAACAAGCGCTGGTGGAACGTCTGTCATGCAACTTCCTCATTCAACAACAGCATCAAGGAATAGACAAGTACCATCGCTCTCCATATCGGGGTACAGGGGCAAGACATGCCTTGCCCCTACAATCGACGCAACACAGCAGGTCGTATGCATTAAGTGTAGGACTTTCGCTTACATGCAAAAATGGGTAAACAGCGTCTGTATTTCTCCCCCTCTCCCCACTCATAACACTAATCCCCTTAAACTTGATGTGTGGGAGAGGGGGGTTGGGGGGTGAGGTCAAGCGAAAGTCCTGTATTAATATGTGTCATCCTTTTACTTGGTTACTGTGTATAAATTATAGCACAGAAACCATCATTTTTGGAACAAGTGTTCGCTTCCTGATATAAACCTCTATGGAAAAAGAAAAACGCAAAAGCGGCTATCGCCAAAACCGCGACCTCGCTATCATCTGCGCGTTGTGGGGTGTGCTGATTTTCTTCCGCTTGGATGAGTTGATTGGGATGGTTAGGAGATCCTGATCGCTTGAGACTTTATGAGTGCAATCAGTTCGCCATTTTTTGCATAGCAGTTTTCGTTTCCGATCCCAGTTCTTTTTTCAATAAAGACATCGTTTTGAGACCAAGCTCAACAGGGAGCATTGAAATTATTATGGACAATAAAATCCTTTACTCCCACACGCCGTCGTAATAAACTCATTTCCATAAACGTCTGCTATATATGTTTTGGCTGATTGCTGAACGCTGAAAGCTGAGGGCTTTACCCATGAACGATGATCTACCTCTGGATACACTGGCGGAAACCGAAAACTTTGAGGCGTATGTGACTGAAGACGCCGAAGACGGCGAAATGTTCCATATCGACTTGGGACGGCTGACGCTGCACCTGTTCCGCGAAGAGTGGGACGAACTGGTGGAGTTGATGCGCGCGGCTGCCAAAAAAAGCGGGAAATAGACCATGGTAGGACGTGTTACACGGCTGTTGATTGAAGAAATGGCGAGACACCTGCCGCCGAGTGCGTCGAGTCTGCAACTGGTGGATGTCGATGGCGTGGCGGGTGAGGTGCTGTCGGAACTGCGTGGCGATTTGGACATTATCACAGTGTCACACGCGGCGAGTTGGGCTTTAGCACCCAACAGCGTGGATGCTGTCGTGGCGTTTGGGTCTGT
>CALMZT010000298.1 GCA_937870805.1 uncultured Chloroflexota bacterium | reverse complement strand
AAACCCCCTCTAGCCGGAGGTTTTGAACCTCTGGCGCGGGCAACGGAAGCGTTAAGACCTAGCTTGATGCCTGAGAACACCCAGGGTCGCCCCTACAATGACGTTTCTGACCTTCCTTAACCCAAATCGTGATTTTGATGCAATCGCCCTGATACAGTACATCCATTACGTTGCAGTGCCTTTCCTGCGTGTTATAATTACTCTAAACGCGAACTGCTCCTTCATTCGCTCCAGTTGTTGCCTGTTGTTCAGGAGAGGAAATCTTGACTTCTCTCGTACTTACTCTCACCGAAACGCTGCGTTATCGCGGCGCGGTAGGACAGTGGAGTTGGGTCATGCATCGCTTGACCGGACTCGGTGTCCTGTTTTTCTTAATTTTGCATGTGATTGATACTTCGTGGGCTGTGTTTTATCCCGAACTTTACGTGCGTGCTATCGCTTCCTACCAGTCTCCGTTATTTACGCTCGGTGAATTTGGGCTGGTGTTCGCCGTGGTGTATCACGCCTACAATGGCTTGCGGATCATCGTCTTCGACTACAAGCCACAATGGTGGCGTCATCAAAGAGAAGCCGCGAAGTGGGTAGTCGTCTGTACCTTCGTTACGTTGATTCCTGTGTTCCTCGTGATGTTTAACCATGTCCTCAACTATTATGGTGAAAATCCGCAAGTGCTCGGTCTGGATAAAGTGCTGCTAGAACAAATTCCTTTTGCAGTGGGGATGGTGGTCGCTCTAGTCATTGGGGTTTTCGCCTCTTTCGTTTATGGTATGCTGACGGGTGGTAAGGACGAGGCGACTAGACATACCGAAAGCCGTCTCGAACGCTTCTGGTGGTCGTATATGCGTATCAGCGGCTTGCTGATTATTCCACTGGTCTTTGGGCATTTGGCGATGATGCATCTCATTCAGGGTGTGTTTGACATTACAGCGCGCAACTATGGCGCTGTCGGTTCAATCTTTTCTCAGGTTGGCATTAATGAGACAGGCACATCCGTAGAGTTTGTGGCTGATCGCTGGAACACGTTTGTGGCAGGCGTAGCCATCTGGCGCTTGTATGACTTTGGGTTACTGACTCTCGCCGTTGTACATGGCTTCAACGGGCTGCGTTACGTGTTCACCGATTATACGATGAATAACCCTGTGCTAAGGCGTGGGCTGGTCTATACCTGTATTATTGGTGCCGCTATTCTCCTTGCAGTGGGGATTAGCGCGCTGTTGGGCACGATACCGCAAACATCCATTGAAATGGCTGAGGAAGCCGCGAGAAATTTGTACCCATAAAAGCGTCATCAGTTGACAGTGAGGCGTTCATCGTTCACAACTGTTTGCTGAAAACGCAGGAAAGGTATTGTGAAGCATGAAAACACATCAGTTTGATGCCATTATTGTGGGCGCAGGCGGCGCAGGGCTTATGGCAGCACTCTATGCTACGAAGGGCGGGGCAAACGTCGCCGTCGTCAGCAAGCTCTACCCCACCCGCTCCCACACCGGCGC
>CALMZT010000297.1 GCA_937870805.1 uncultured Chloroflexota bacterium | reverse complement strand
AGAAACTGACGTGCCAGCCTGGGCTCCTGATCTGTGGGACTTACGAACGGAGCAGCGATCAGTTCGGTTCCGAAAAGGTACTGATGTGAGCAGTGATAGGCGGCTTCTTCGGCGGGGTAGTCATAATACATCGGCTGAATCAGCGGTAAACTATCTTCATGTGCACGCCGTGCCATCGTATAAAGATAAGGGATGAAGGCATGGCGCAATTGCAGCGCTTCACGCAGTACACGCAAAACTTCAGCGTCTTCAAATGCCCAGGGACGCCGATCATAAAACAGCCCCTTGGTCGCGTGAATCCGATTGATCGGACTGAATACCCCGAACTGCACCCAACGTGTAAACAATTCGCTGTCTTCTACACCGCTGGTATGCCCGCCGATGTCATGACTCCACCAACCATAAGCAATGTTGGTGGCTACTGATGTCATATAAGATTGGAAACTGAGCGTGTCCCATGTGACATACGAGTCACCAGAAAAACCAATCGGATAACGCTGCTGACCTTGTTCGCCCCAACGCGAAAAAATGAATGGTCGGCGCTTTCCATCGCGTCCTAAATCATAGAAATGCAGATGATTGATGAGCCAGAGTGGATCGAGTCCCGACAGCTTGCTTTTCTGTCCCTGCTGCCAATCCACCCACCAGAAGTCTACGCCTAACGCTTCGTAAGGATGGTGCAGCACCTCAAAGTAAGCGCGCGCGAATACAGGATTAGTGATGTCGAAGACAACTGGCTCTTTTGACTGCGGGTCGATGCCCAGTTGCCGTGCCATGTCGGGGTACTGCTCCTCATGAGAATGAATACCCTCCGCCGGATGTAGATTAAGCGCGATTTTCAGCCGTTTTTCATGAGCGAAGTCGATGAAACCCTTCGGATCAGGGAAGAGTTTGCGATTCCATGTGTAACCTGTCCAACCAGTGCTATCGTTGTTCGTTTCGGTGATGTGCCAATCCATATCGACCACACAAACCGAAAATGGCAGCTCATACTGCTCAAAATCAGATAGGAGCGCTGTGAGATCGTCCTGCGTGTAAGCCCAATAGCGACTCCACCAGTTGCCCAAAACCCAACGCGGAATCATCGGCATTTTTCCGCTGACGAGGCAGTAATCCCGCAGGCAAGCTTTGTAATCATGCCCATAGCCAAAAAAATAGAGATCAATACCACCGGGAACACGAGGTTCCAGCCAGAAGCTGTCATTGAAAATCAGCGTTGCCGAGTCGTCAATGACTGCCCAGCCCGCCCGCGACATCAAGCCGGGATTGAGGGGAACATAACCGTTGATGAAATCGAGCGTGCGCGTCGTGCCGCACAGGTTGTGTACGTCGCTGTCGCCGGGATGCCATACGGTATCGGTTGCTTTGACTTCAATCGACAAGTTTTGTGGCATGAAATTTGAGTCATCTTCGCTCTCGAATCTGAGGCGCAGGTAATGGGTTTCGATTTCAAGAACGCTTTCGCTGATGTTCACGCTAAATATGGGTACAGGTTGTTCACGGAACCAGAAGGACTGACTCGCTCGGTCTTCAAAGCAGCCTTCAGGATGATATTCCAGACGAAGCAGGCGATCTGTAAGCAGGG
>CALMZT010000296.1 GCA_937870805.1 uncultured Chloroflexota bacterium | reverse complement strand
GCATCTCGCCTCCCCTTTTCCTCTGCCGATTATACCCCTTTCTCTTTTGCTTATCCTCTTTCGCTAACGTGTACTAGAATCACCTCATACGCATGAGGAGGGGATATGCCGCCCTTAAAAATAGGAGTTCCTGAGGAAAATGAAGAGACCAGGCAGCAGTTTCAGCGCCTGGCAGATGAATGGAGAAAAGAAACGGCGCATATTTCATCCATGTCAAAAATGGTGATGCATCCCAAGTATCAGAGCATTATTGGCATGGGTCCCGATGTGCTTCCTATTTTATTCCAAGAGTTGCAGCAAAATCCTGATTATTGGTTCTGGGCGCTGAGAGCCATCACGGAAAAAGACCCTACTAAACCAGAGGATGCTGGCGATTTACACAAGATGACTGAGGCGTGGTTGAACTGGGCGAAAGCGAAGTAATGTAGCGTTGTTCGAGTGTTGACATATCCACTGAACGGGCAGGCTGACAAACGTCGGCGCTGCCCGTTTTTGCGTTTCTGTGCCAGATTCAGCAGCAAACTTTATACGCATTATTTATATCCACTTGACCGCAGAACACGGCGCTTGTGCGTGAAAGAGGGTATAATAAATCAACTTGAGTTTTGGACACACATTGATCTCATCTCTGATAGACGCCAAAAAGTGCGGCGATGAGGTTGCAAACCCAAAACGGTTTGGCTTAGAGTGAACAGGCATCTTTGGAATGAATAACCTTGCTGGAAAAACGCTGGGGCAGTATACAATCATCGACGAAATCGCCAAGGGCGGCATGGCAGCCGTGTTTCGCGCACGCCAGAAATCCGTCGGACGCGATGTCGCCATCAAAGTGCTGCCACACTCCCTGATGCACGATGGCACGTTTCTGGAACGCTTTAATCGTGAGGTCGAAGTCATCGCAGGGCTGCAACACCCGCATATTTTACCCGTCTACGACTTCGGCGAATTTGAGGGCATGCCCTACATCGTCATGGCATACATGAGTGGCGGCACCCTCTCCGACATCATTTCACACGGACCCATGAACTTAAACGAAGCGGAAGTTGTCGTGCGCCAGATGGCGGACGCGCTGGATTACGCTCACAGTAAAGGCGTCATTCACCGCGATTTTAAGCCCGGCAATGTGCTGTTGGATGAACGCGGCAATACTTATCTTGCTGACTTCGGGCTTGCCAGAATCACGGCACATGACAGCCAGATTACCGGCACGGGGATGCTTGGCACGCCGACGTACATGGCACCCGAACTGGCAAGGGACAACGTGCTGACGCCCGGCGTTGATATTTACGCGCTGGGCGTGACCTTTTATCAAATGCTGACCGGGCGCGTGCCGTTTGAAGCCAATACTCCGCTGGGGGTGCTGCTGCTGCACGCCACCGACCCGGTGCCCAGCATTCAGGAAGTCCGAGACGACGTGCATACCCCCGTGCAGTGGGTCGTTGAGCGTGCGATGGCGAAAGTGCCTGAAGATCGTTATGCTTCGGCAGGAGAAATGGCAAAAGCACTCGCCCAGGCGTTAAAATCGGATACGCAGGAAGTACGCACCCTTGCGCCGACCAGTGCGCTGTTGATGACCAACATGCTTGGTCAGGTGATTTTCGTTGACCAGACGTGTTTGAAACTGCTGAAGCGCCATTATGCCGAAGCGCGTAACATTATCGGCAAGCCGATGACTGACGTGCTGGGCATTTCTGCGAAAGATGGCGAGCAACTGCTGAAGGATGTGAGCAAAGCGGGGCGGCTGGAGAAGCGGCTGCTGGAAATTAAAGATACGAAGGGCGCTGTCCTACAGGTGTTATGCACGGTAGTTGCGACCAAAGATGACAAAGGCGGCTTTGTCGGCGCAGATATTACGCTGCGTCCAGTCGCGGATACGGCGCGAAGTGATTTTATCACTGTCGATAAACATCTCGACACGCAAGACGAGTCGTTCTATCAGGTCTATTTTCAGTCGCAGATCAAGGTGCTGTGGGATCTTGCCGTGCAGTTGGGTGGCAAGAAACTGGGCGCAAACCTTGATCGCATCATCAATGAGACCTCAGAGCGCAACGTGTGGGCAATCAAGATGCAGGATGGACAGGTGAAAGTCGAACAGCGCAGCACCGACGCCGACGTGTATCGGGCGCTGCTGGCGAAAGCCGTCGCCTACGTTGTCAGCATTGTCGGCAAGAAAGCCGTCGCCAAGGGGATGCAAAGCGTTGACCAGCGCACTGACCCGCATATTCTGGAACAGGTCGGTGAGCTGCGCGCATCGCAGCTATTTAAAGATCTTTTGATATAAAAGAAGGGGACTGAAAGCAGATGGACTATCCAACTCTCAATCTGATCATGGACTTTGTATTGGTCGCCGCCTCAATCTGGATGGTGCTGGAGGCGCGCGGTATCGGCGGCATCGTCGGTACTTCGATCAACCGCATCGTGATCGGCGCGATTATTTTAGGCTTCGCGCATTTGATTGCCACTGTTGGGACGACGGTGTTACAGATTGAGGGTCCTCTCAATCAATTCATTCACCGCTTGATCGTGCTGGCAGGTTTTGTACTGCTGGTGGCGGGTTTCAGGAAGATGGCTGAAATCAAGCGCTGACCACTCCATTTCGAATATCTCGTAGGGGCACAGTGCGCTGTGCCCGATCATAACCCATTGTTGAGGTTGCGTTCACGATGCCCCTCCAACAAGGCATTTCGTTAGTTCGCCCTGAAGATTTCCCGCGCGCGCTCGACGTGTGGGAAGCCTCTGTGCGTGCGACGCATCATTTTGTGACCGAAGCGGATATTCAGATCTTCAAGCCGATGGTGTGTGATGCCTTTCCTCTCGTGGCGGCGCATTGTGTTCGCGATAGTGAGGGCGTAGTCGTGGGTTTTGTCGTGGTGGTCGATGGCAAGGTCGAGATGCTGTTTATCCATCCTGATTGGCGCGGTCAGGGCATTGGGCGTCAGGCCGAGCCGGCCGCACAGGTCCTTCAGCGCGGACTCGGTGACGCGATCCTGTGCGGTGAGAACTTTGCCGGACAGCAACCGTTTGTTGTCGCGCTTGGT
>CALMZT010000295.1 GCA_937870805.1 uncultured Chloroflexota bacterium | reverse complement strand
GGACACGCTGCTTAAAAACAGATCGGTGGTTTTCTCGCAAAGGGCGGGATGTAAAATCTGAACCGAAACCGTCACTAGGACTATAGAGCATGGGTGAAATTCCCTAAAAGCCCCTAGCTTTAGCTGTGGGGAGTAGTCACACTGACATCAGTTTATGCATAAGCCACCAAAAACACATTGTCCATAAGTACAGTTTAAGACACTGCTAGAAGTCTTGCATGTACTATTCAATAGGACGGCTGTCGTCGTTACCCCAATCCTTCCACGAACCATCATAAACCGCACCGTTTAGTCCCGCTACTGTCAGCGAGAGCAAGCCATAACTGGCGCTGACGCCTCCATTACAGTAGAAAACGGTTTCCGGTGTAGAGTCTTCCACGCCGACAGCAGCGAACTTTGCGCGCAGTGTTTCAGGTGAAGGCATCGTTCCATCAGGCGCGACCAACTCAATACGGGGTAAATTGACAGCGCTTGGAATATGTCCCTTACGTTTGGCGCGCGCAGCTTTTCCAGCGAACTCTTCTGGCGTCCGCACATCTACCAATTTTGTCGCGGTATGCAGCGCAGCAGCAACATCGTCGCCCGTTTTGCGCAGCGCGGTATTGAGGCGCGGCGTGAATTGCGTCGGCGTGATCGTGGGTATCTCTGCGGTGATCGGGCGATTTTCACGTATCCACTTTTGCCAACCGCCATCCAGCACCACGACTTTTATGTGTCCATAGTAGTTCAGACTCCACCACAGGCGTGCGGCGAACATACTGTTAGCGTCATCATAAGCGATTACACAAGTATCATTGCTCACACCGAGGCGGCTCATCACAGCGGCATAACGTTCTGGCTCAGCGATTTGCGCGTGGCGCGGGTCGTTGGGGTCAGTAATCTCATGTACCCAATCGACAAACAACGCGCCGGGAATATGGCTCTGCAAATAATCGTCATAATGATTGAAGTAATGCGGCAGCGGTTCGCTGGCGGGAATCACATGTCCGCGAATGTCGATAATACGCACATCTGGGTCATAAAGATGCTGTGCCAGCCAATCAGTCGTGACGAGAGGGGAATTCCTCATTATATTTGAACCTTCCAGAAATGAGTTAGAAAGTCGCCGCAAGGCGTTCACCTGCCAAACGCGCGCCAATGATATTACGCGACACTGGACCGATTTCGAGTTCCGCCAGTGGTCCACTGACATATAAACCCGGCTGCCAGCACAGCGTTTCATCGACAATCGGATAACCACAATTCGCAATAGGCAGCTCATAATCAGCAATCGCGCGGTCAAGCCATTCGCCACCAGGACGCTGTGGGTCGAAGCCCGTCGCCAGCAGCACCAGATCAGCGTTGAGCGTTCCCGTCGTATTCAGACAAATCTGCTTTTGAAATGTAGCGTCGGTGACTTCGCCAATTGATACCCGTAGCAGCCCTTTTGCAGCGGCATCGCTCAAATCTCTGGCAACATCAGCGGGCATTGAGCCTGTGTGCCGCGCGCGTTTTATCAGTTTGCGACGGTGGTTTCGGTCATTTGCGGCGTGAAAATCTTGCGCGCAGATGTACGTCACCCAACACGGGTCACTGTCAAACGAATGCTCACGGATAGTATGGCGCATCAGCAGCGTCACGTTACCGGGCTGTTCTTTTGCAAGGGACAGCGCCAACTGCGCCGCCGTAATCCCCCCGCCGATGATAACGGCGTGCGACCATGTAGGCAGCTTGTTTCGATCAAAGTTTACATCGAAAACGTGATGAATAGGTGCATTCGCAGCACGCACGTGCATTGCCCAATCCGTCCATAATGGCTGCTCAGTAGCGCCAATCGCCAACATGACACGCCGCGCCTCCAAACCGCCATTCTCGGTAATGACGCGCCAGCCATCGGCAATCTTTTCAAGTCTCTGCGCACGCCCTGCGATACGCAAATTGCGCAGATGAAAACGCTCGATCAACTGCTGGCTGTGTGTGTTAAACAGTTTTAGCGATGGACGGCTAAATACAGGGATAAAGCGTGCGTTGGGCTGACCGTCGCGCGTGCGTGAATACGTGATCAACGAAAACGGATCATAACTGAGGTTATG
>CALMZT010000294.1 GCA_937870805.1 uncultured Chloroflexota bacterium | reverse complement strand
CAGCCCAAGCAGCACGACGAGACTGCCGACGCCAAGATACAGCGCCAGACGTGGGTATCGCCCGCGTATGACTAGTTCAATGCCAAGCACAATCAAGATCAAGGGAATAAGACGGAACAGCATGGCAATATTCGCGCCAGAGATGATGTTTGCCTCAGTTAAGAACCAGATACTGCCGCCACCGATGAGTAACAGCGGCAGCAGCAGCGAACGATTTTGGTTTTGCATAGATTCCTGATACTCCGTACTAAATCTATGCTTCAATACGCAGTTAGGAGACTATTCGTTGCTTAAGCGGCGACGCCTTTTACAAGAGCTTTACTATCGCGCAGCACCCACCACGTCCACGCCGCACCCAACAAATCCACTGGCGCGAAGAAGAGGATCGGCAGCGCACCCGGCGTCATCAGCGCCAGAATGATTAAGCTGACCCCGAAGAAAGTACGCCCAATGACGCTCGCACGGAAAAACGTGACAGTCTCATTCCGTACTGCATCAAAATAGTACATACTCAGTCCCAACGCCAGCAAACCTAACACGCGCACCCACACTTCTTGCGGCGCTGCCAACCCGAATATTGGCAGTAAAAGCCCTGGCACGAACGTGAGCGCTAAACCCATGAACACGATATAGAAGCCAAACACGAAACAACTTCTTGCTGCGCTGCTCATTGGATACTCTCCTTTATTAAACTGATTATATCGCTAGTAGATGCTCAAAGAGAATTCGACAAACCCCGATATTCGACATTCTAGCTTTAGTGTCAAGTGTCATCCGGTGTTAGTGCCCAACGCGCTGCTGTAAATTCATGACGAGACGTGTAGTCATGTCGCGCGGTGTAAAGCGCGGCGCGAGTGCCATAAGTTTGTTCATGAAGCCGGGAATAATGACCGTTGTGCCTTTCATCATCGCGCGATAGCCATCTTCTGCGACTGCTGCCGCACCCATCAGCCCACTTTGCACCAGCTTCGAGTCTTCCATTGCCGCGCGCTGCTGGAAACCTGATTCGGTTGGACCGGGGCACAGCGCCGTCACCGTTACCCCTGTGTCGCGTAGTTCTGCCGCCAGCGCCTCAGACAGCGACAGCACATAAGCCTTTGTCGCGTAGTAAACCGCCATCAGTGGACCCGGCTGGAACGCCGCCGTAGATGCGACATTCATCACCTTACCCCAACCGCGTGCCTTCATCGACGGCAGGAACAGCTTGCATAGATGCGTGAGCGCCGTGACATTCAACTGCACCATCTCTAAATCTTTGCGCATATCGAGTTCCGTGAAATAGCCATACGTCGCAAAACCCGCGTTATTCACCAGCACATCGACGTTTATACGCTGGCTTTGCAGTTCGGCGTAAATCTCGTCGGGGGGCGCTCGGCTGAGAAAGGTCTTTGGCGATGACCGTTATGCGTGTGCTGCGCTTTTTGCTCAAATCGGCGGCAATCTCTTGCAGCTTTTGTTCGCTGCGTGCCACCAACACGAGATCATAGCCTTCACGCGCAAAAACCCTTGCGAGTTCCAAGCCGATGCCCCCTGATGCACCTGTAATCAATGCTGTGCGTTTCTGTGTGTGGTTCATGGTTGTCTCCCGTTAATTGACATTATATACGTTTACGTACATAATGTACGTTATGATCCGTACATGTGTCAACAAGCAATTCGCTCGTGGTGTACGTTAGTAGACAATCGTACAGAATAAAGGATTTTCAATGCAGAAGCTTGATCGCCGCGTACAGCGTACCCGCACGCAGCTTCGTGATGCCCTCATTGCTCTCATTTTAGAACGTGGCTACGATGATCTGACCATTCAGGATATCACTGACAAAGCCGATATGCGCCGCGCCACGTTTTATTTGCACTACAAGGATAAGGAAGAACTGCTGCTCAAGGCGCTTTCCGAGTCCTTTGACGAACTCGTGCAGCAAATGGAGTCGATTCGGCAGAATGATATATTGGCGGGGAAAACCAACGTCGAGGCATTTCTGGTGATGTTCAGGCACGCCGAGCAGAACGCCAGGCTGTATCGCGTCATTCTCAACGGGCAAAGTGGTGTCGCTGTCGCTAATCGTATCCGTGAATATCTCGCGGCGCTGCTGCTAAGTTCACTCAAAGCGTTACCCTCAGAGCAATTAGCTGTGCCGCCGGAAATCCTCGCTCACTACATGGCGGGCGCGGAACTGGCGATGATTACGTGGTGGCTCAATCACGACATGCCCTATTCGGCGCAGCAGATGGCGGAGATGGTGCAGCGCCTCACGCTTCATGGCGCGGTGGACGTGTTGGGCGAGACCGTGTTAAGAACGCCTCAGCGCTGATGTCGGCGGTGTTGTGCCTGTGCTAAAATGGAAAACGTAAGTATGAGGAGAAGATCATGAGTACCGTACTGATAAAAACAAAGGTCGATGAAAATCACCGTGTTATATTGGAATTGCCCGATGTGTCACCAGGAGATATAGAAGTCGAATTACGCATATTATCACGCCCTCATCAAGCTGAAGTAGACATCCCTAAGACGCGCGATTTGGTAAAGAAAAAATTAGAAGTGGCAGGACTATCTAAAGAAACCCTACCGTCGCCCGAAGCTCTGGACATCAGTGAGGAGGAGCGAGAACGCCTCTCGAAAGTGTTCCTTAACATGCGCCCTCTCTCTGAGCAGATAATCGAAGATCGAGAGGATAGAGTTTGAGTATCTTCTTTGCCGACACAAGTGCCATTGTCAAACAATATCTACAAGAAGTGGGCAGCGCATGGGTTCGTACTTGGGCAAGCCGTTCTTCAGGAAATGTCGTTATCCTTTCTCGGTTAACAGCGGTGGAGTTTGTGTCAGCATTGGCACGTCGGCAGCGACAAGGAAATTTGAGCACCGCAGATTTTATTGCTTTGCGGGGAGCGTTTCTAAGTGATATGGATCAGTTTTACATCACTGTACATTTAGAAGAATCTGTTTTGATCCGTGCTCGTGGTCTTGTAAGCCTTTATTCGCTGCGCGCATTGGATGCTTTGCAACTCGCCAGTGCATTAGAGGGCATCCACATTTTGGGTGAACCTCTAACGTTTATCACCGCCGATATAGATCTCCTAAAAGCAGCCACAGCCGAAGGGTTGCTCACTGACGACCCGAACGCCCATCCCTAGAAAG
>CALMZT010000293.1 GCA_937870805.1 uncultured Chloroflexota bacterium | reverse complement strand
GGGGCGCACCATGTAAGCGAAGCGGCGTGCGCCCGACACAGGGCAGACACATTGGTCTGCCCCTACACGGATGTCCGTATTTAATAGTAAACCTGCATAAACCGAGAGGCTGAGTTGAAAAGGCGATAAGCGCACTAAAGGCGCTGGCGAGTCTCGTACAAGCTCTCGGTGTCTAGCGCTTCAATTTTCCTTCATTTCTCCCGTTCTTCCTGGCGACCTTGGCGTCTTGGCGGTTCAAAATTGAATATTCAGACAGCCTCTAATCGTGAACTCAACTGCGTAACTTCTACCCTTATTTTGCACATCCGCCATTACATCCGCAGTTCTACAGCAGGGATTTCTTTTGTCAGACAATGCACTGCGCCGCCGCCGTTGATGCCCACTTTGCAATCAATAGGAAGGATTTCGTGTTCGGGCATAGCACGGCGATAGGTGTTGAGGGCTTCGTCATCTTCTTCAATACCATACACTGGAACAAGTACACGCCCGTTGACGGTGAGCGCGTTGGTGTAGCTGCGCCAGATGGGATACACACCCCAGTTGAAATACGGCGCTGCGGCGGGCAGTTCGTGAATGGTGTAGTGTTCGCCGCGCGCGCTGGTTTGTGCGTCCAATAGTCGGCGTGTGCTGTGAACGATGCGCCCATTCAACCATGCACCTAACCCTTTATCGGCTGGCTTCGTGATGAGCACGGTGTTGGCGTTCGCCAGCTTCAGCAGCAGGTCGATGTGTCCGGTTTCTTCCACGCGCAAACGCGGCAGAATGATGAGCTTGTCGTAGATAAACACCTCATGCAGCCGCCGTTCCAGTTCCGCGCGATCAATGTGCGGGTTGCTGCGGAACACCTGCTCAGACATGATGAGCGTGCCCTGTCCATCTGACCAGAGGTTGCCGCCTTCGGTGCGCAGATTGAGGAAACAGGCAGGGACTTCTTCGTGCGCGGCCCACAACGCTGCCGCCGCGCCATCGTGTTCCTGTGGATAGTTGGGCTGCGTGAGGTAGCGCGCGTACACCGCCGCTTGTTCGCCTTGTTCGTCGATGCCCACAACAGGACCGTAATCACGTACCCAGATGTCGTCGGTAGGGAGATGGAGGAAACGCACGCGCGCGAGGTTGGCTTTGCCACGTTTGCACAGATACAGATACACGGCAAACGCCCACAGCGGCGCGGGGACGAGTACGCTGACATCACAGACGGGCGTGATTGCCTCAACGATCTGCGCGTGCAGTTCCCAGAGTGGCGGATAGAGAATCGACCATGTGACCAGCACGCTCTCCATGGGCTCCCATTGGGCAGGAATGCGGATTTTGCTGCGGGCGGGTTGTGGCGCGACGTCTTTGACATGCTCAACAGTGAGATGTGTATTGTCGAGCATCAGGCGCGCTTGTTTAGCGGACGTGCCGTTGAGCAAGTGGTGCTTGCTGAGAAAATCAGAGATTTGTGCGGTAGTGGTTGGAGGATGCAGATCGAACTGGACAGGATAATGACGTTGCAGCAGGGGCGCGCTGACAGTGCGCAGCCAGGCAGGCATTTTGCGCCGCCACAGCGGGTACGGAATAGGATTGAATTGGATAGGAATCACACAGCGGTTATTTTCTACTCGTCGGTCAATGCTTATATTCTAACGGTTTATCGCCTATTATTTCTAAACTCATGTATAGTATGCACAATCTCAATAGGGTAGTTTGAATATATTCAGCGACACTCCAAAAGCAGCGATATTGTTTTATGCGTTTTTTGCGCGCCAGCGCTTGTGCAGGATTTCCAAAGCCTGATAGGGTGAGGCATGAGGTACGCCCCTGTGCTATCCAGTAAATAGAAGCCTACCGTTGCCCGGGCATTGCGCCTAGCTGCTGCATCAGCCCCATTTGATCGCTGAATACCCAAGCCTCTACAATCTTTTGGTCACGAAGGCGATAAAGACCGATTCCAGAAATCGTTACTGATCGACCTGTCGCTGGCACACCTGCGAACTCTCCCAGATGGGTCGCGCGCCCAGTGAAGTGGACGGAAACATAATCATCTTCCGCTACCATCTTCTCAATCGTCGCCTGAATATCAGGAAATGCTGTACGATACATGGCTGCGAATTGTTTGTCCCCTTCACGATTTTGTGGTAGATGTGGCAAAACGCTGTGGGGTATATAGTCGCTGGCGGTCAGTTCCTCGATGGCATCCAGATTGCCACGCGAATCCCAAACCTCGCTCAAAAAACGCTGCACAATTGTTTTATTGGTCTCAGTGGACATGATTGAACCCTCCTCTCCTTGAACACCAATATACGAATTTGATAGGTCATTCGGATGTTTATCGAAAAGCGCCGTAAAACCCTGACCTTGAGGTCTGGGGATATCAGGCGCACCGACTTGTATGTTGAGTTCAATGGTGCTATACTCCCTGGCAATTCGACTGGACAAAAAGCCTTCACGCGACGTCATCGTCCGGGGGGTGTCCAGTACGGCGCACCTTACCACTGAACATCGGCAGTTGCAACCAGAAGTTGGTTGCGTAAAATGTTCAACGCCAAAAGGGCGAGAACCCGTCTTTGACGCTGGGGCATCAGCGTATACTACTTGAGGGGTCATCAGACGCCTCCCTCAAAAGAGGTGCAGCCCTGTTTGAGAGTAGAAGCCCCCACGTTTACGTGTGGGGCGTATGTCACATCGTTTGTTCTTCTTCCTGATCTGCGAGCGCTGCGTCAATCTTGCGCTTCAGTTCAGGGTTGATGTCAGCGCTGGGACCCGACGACATGCGCTCACTGGAACGCTTCACTTTGTTGTTGATGTAAATCGATGGGCTGCTGCCGCGTCCGCGTGTCAGCAGATAAATGCCGCCCAGAATCATCGCCGCTGGTACGAGCAGGCTGCCGAGCCAGCCTATGCTGCCGAAGATGAACAGTTCAAACAGCGTGCCTAACGCCACCAAGCCGACCAGGCCCCACGTCACGAAGCCGCGCCCGACCTTCGCCAGATTGTTGTCGCCTGTACGCTGCGACATGAAGTTGAACGCCAGCCCTAACAGCACCGGGTACAGCGTCCAGATGTATGCCCAGCTTTCCCAGTTACCCGTCATATTCTGATACAGCAGAATCGCGCCTGTGCCTGTCACCATCGCGCCCGGTACGGCAAGCCCCGCCGCCTTCTTATCGCCCATGACTGCGCCCGCCAGGAACGCCAGCCCCGGCACGATGACGAAGAAAGGCCAGAATGCCGCCATCAAATCGCCAATATCGAAGATTTGCCCGCCGAGGAACAGCAAGCCGAGACCGATTAAAATGCCACCGCCGATGAGGCGTCCACTGTCGCGTTGTGTGTTGTTTGCCATCGCAAGATCCCTTGTTTATGTCTCTAGTATTCAACACACATTACGCAGTGAAGTGACGCAAAGTTGCTGCACGGTGTAAAAAAGCTGGAACCAAACTCACTGGCGATATAATTACAAATACCTCATAATATAGGTTGTTCAATAGCACGATTGTTCGTGAATATGTCTCTCAGTCTTTTGCCCAAGCTATCCCTAGAAGAATTCATTACTACCTGCACACCGTTGGCAATTATTCCTTCGTTAGAAGAGGAAATGCAGCAGCGTGTGGATTCTATTGCGGGGGCATTGTTAAGCTATAGTGGAAACGATGACCCAGTACAGAATTTAGCAGGTTTTTTACAAGCAGACCCAGATTTTCTGGGTGTGATTTTGGCTTTGACCAATCTTTCGCAAGAGAAGTTCTTGCGTATTCTGAGTGCTGAACGATTTACAAAAGGTGATTTTGCAAGTGAGTGGGGAATCGACCAAATACAGCGCAAACTGAAGAGTGAACCTGATTTTGCACCTCGAATTGCCCAATTATTTATTGATGGTCGCGAAAGTCCATTATTGGTTGAACAGGTCGCTTCATTTTATCTTCAACAACTCTCATTGCCTAATAATTGGGATATTGTTATTCGTGATCCTGCTCTCATTCAAAGTGTCATCCGCAGGAAGCTAACGGGTGAGTATACAAATAAAAAGGGCTATGCTATTGAAGCCATGATTCGGCAGCATCTCAATAACCTTAATCAGCTTTACGGCATCTCTCATCAAAAAGGACAATCACCGCTTGTAGATAAAGAAGTCGATCACGCCATACCCTCCATCAATGACCCTTATATACTGATTATGACTTCGTATATGGAGACAACCTCTAGCAGCCAAACACAAAGAGCCAATGAACATCGAAATATGTTCTTAAAAGTTCAGGATAACAATTTTCGTTATGGAACAAGACGTATTTTACAATTTCATTGATGGCGCAGGCTGGCTTGCCCGTCGCCCTGACTTACGAAAAATGCACAACGGCTGTGATTACATCCTAAACCTGAAAACCTTAAATCGACTTGAAGCGATTATTTGCAAATACGTCCCCACACAATTTTTTACACAACAACCACGTCCGCATGTAGAAGGATAAAGCGATGACTTTACCGTTAAATCAAGTCCTATTGGGGGATTGTTTAGAAGTTCTCAAAACCATTCCTGACAACACAATTGACGTATGTTTTGCCGACCCACCATTTAACCTCGACAAAAAGTATACCAGGTACAGCGATCAGCGCTCACTTGAGGATTACCTTGCGTGGTGCGAAAAGTGGCTGTTGGAATTGGTGCGTGTGACGAAGCCAACGGGTTCAATTCTCGTCCATAACATCCCCAGGTGGTTGACCTACTATGCAACCATTTTGAACAAACATGCCCATTTCCGTCATTGGATTGCCTGGGATGCGATGAGTGCGCCATTGGGAAAAACTCTGCTGCCTGCGCATTATGGCATTCTCTTTTACAGCAAACAGGCGAAAGGCACGAAATTCTATGAAATCCGCGCGCCACATAAAAAATGTCGTGTCTGCGATTCATATCTGAAAGATTATGGTGGCAAGAAAGACCAGATGCATCCCTTTGGCACTTTAGTCAGCGATGTGTGGACAGACATTCATCGTATTCGCCACGCGAAACGCCGCGATGAGCATCCCTGCCAGCTTCCTATTCATCTCTTGGAACGCTTGATTTTGATGACGACAGATGTAGGCGATGTAGTGCTTGACCCCTTCTTAGGTACTGGAACGACAGCGATTGCCGCAAAACAGTTGCAGCGTCACTACGTCTGTATTGATTTAGATCCAATGTACGAACAGATTGCTAAAGATAAATTGGCAAAAATCGAAGAGCCAACACTTTATCACGGTTACGCGGTATCCATGTTTTTGGGCAAAATCCAAAGTATTCGGGATTGTGATGCGGCGCAGTTGTTCCCAAAACAGCTTACATCAGTGGAAAAGAAGCGCGAGAAGAAAGTGAAACAGGCAGCGCAAGCAAGTAATGGTCATATCGCGCAGTTGACATTACCGGAAATGATTCCTCCCGCCGTTTAGAACTTTTTACTTGCCGCCACCCGCGTGCTGGCGTATAACTATAGAGATCAAAACAACCTCAACGCGCAAAGGGCGCACTCTATGTATGAACAGCCAAAAGACCAACTGGTCGGGAAAAATTTAGGTCAATACACGCTGCTGGAAGAAATTGGGCGCGGCGGTATGGCAACGGTATATCGCGCGCGCCAGTCGTCAATGAACCGCATCGTCGCGGTGAAGGTGCTGCCGCCTGCCTTGATGCACGACCCCGGTTTCTACGAGCGTTTTCAACGTGAAGTCGATGTGATTTCACATCTGGAGCATCCTCATATCCTGCCGATTTACGACTTCGGACAGTTTGAAGGGATGCCTTACATCGTCATGCGTTATCTGGGCGGCGGCAGCCTGGCGCAGATGATTCGGCGCGGTCCTCCGCCTGTCGAATCGCTGGAACGCCCGCTGACACAGGTTGGCGCAGCGCTGGATTATGCGCACCAGAAAGGCATCATCCACCGCGACATCAAGCCCGGCAACATCATGCTGGACGAAGATGGCAACGCCTACCTTTCGGACTTCGGTATCGCGCGCGTCATCGGCAGCAACATGACGGGCAGCGCCGTAATTGGTACGCCCGCCTACATGAGTCCTGAACAGGCGACAGGCGCGCCGATTGATGGACGTTCCGATATTTACGCGCTCGGTATCGTATTGTTTGAACTGCTGACCGGGCGTGAACCGTATCAGGCGGAAACACCGATGGCGCTGCTGCTCAAACATATCAACGAACCCATGCCGCCCGCGCGCACGTTCCGCGCTGATGTGCCGCCCGCCATTGACGCCGTGATTGTGATCTCAACAGCGAAAGAACCTGCGGAGCGTTTCGCCTCAGCAAGCGAGATGTCACGCGCTTTCGGGGATGCCGTGCGCAACCCTGATAAGCCGCTGACGACACATCTATCGCCCAAAGCGACGCCCCCGGCAGCGGGCGGTACAAAAGCGAGTTCACCCACCAAAGCCAAGAACACGGGCAAAGCTGCGCCAATGCCGACAATGGCAGTGGGGCATTCTGCCGAGACCTTTGCCGAAGTACCCGCACAGCCCAATCGCCTGCCGCTGATTCTGGGAGCAGTTGCCGCTGTTGCCGCCGTTCTCATCATTG
>CALMZT010000292.1 GCA_937870805.1 uncultured Chloroflexota bacterium | reverse complement strand
AAATTCTTTATCGTGAAGCCGCTAATGCATTGCACGCAGGGCAGGTGCCGTTCGCGCGGATAATGGCATAGCCCGCCATCGGGTCAGCGCCGTAAGTCGTAAAATCCACATTCCAGATAATCATCAACCGCACGCGCCCACTTTGCGAGGCGAGTACCGCCGCACGCGCCAGCCATGATGCTTGCTGTGCGACAGTCGTATTTGCTGCCCAACCGAAGAACGGGTCTAGAGGTGGATAGCCTTCGGGCGACAGATAGCCAAGCTCAGTGAAGCAAATCGGGCGTGAGCCGCCGCTTAAGCTCCAGTAGGTATCGACCATCCCGCCGAAGTAGCGCGTGTAATAATCGTCTCGCGGGTCGCCGGAACGCTGATCGGGTCCGACAATGCCTTCGTTATAGTGCGCGCCGAGGCAGTCCATGTAGTTCAAGCCGCCTGCTTGTACCACCTGCGTAAGCCAGTTGTTGTCGTTGACCACCTGACCGGGGAAAGCGCCTTCTGCGCCCGTCGGAGCAGGTGCGCCGCTGATGACCATCACGCTGCCATTCGCGCCCTTGATCGCCTGATACGCCTGCCGCAGCATATCGGCGTAAGCCGCACCGCTGATCTGTCCGCGAGGCCATTCACGGTCAATGTTCGCTTCATTCCATACTTCAATCGCGTCCGGTCCCAGCGCTGCCACGCCGCCGAGGAAGCTGGCAAATTGTGACACGTAACCGCCGCCGCCTGCCGCAAGATCGTTCGGATAACCGACGACGCCGAGCAGAATCTTAAAGCCGCGTGCGTGTGCGTCACCAATTGGTCCTGCCGCCGCTGAGGGGTCCATACCCGGGCTGTAGCGTAGCTGCACTTTCATCCACGACATGCCCGCGCTCTGCATGAAAGTCACAGCGCTCGTTGATGTGCCTGTTACGTGCCCGCCGTACTCAAACGCGCCGACAGCGATACTGCCTGCTACAGGCGGAACAACTCCACCGCCACCACCGCTCGGCGCGCTGGCAATGGTTGCCACAATCGGCGCGGGGGTAAATGTGGGCGTGGGTGTGGGCGTCGGTGTCGAGGTCGGTAGGGGTGTCGGCGTCGGCGTCGGCGCAAAGACCGCGACTGCTGCGCCGCTGCGTGCGCTCTCAATATCCGAAGCCACCACATCGACGTTGATGGCGTAGTTACCATCAGGCGCGTTGACTGTCGCGACCAGCGGCTCATTCAGTTCCGTTGTCACTTGCCCAATGACGCCGTTTGTGCCTTCAATTGTCCAGCGCAGCGCGAGTTCAGTCTGCGTCGGTACGGCGGGAAATCCCATCTTGTAACTCTGCACTGTTTCCAGCACATCATTCGCTACGCCGTCATACAGCAGATCGCCAAAGCTGACGCCTGCCAGCGCGAAGGGAATAGTTCTGTCCATGCGGAAGCGCAGTGCTTCGCCAGTCGTCAGCCACATGCGCGACACGCGGTTCTCGCTGTCGTCCATGTAGTCGATGAACGGCGACTGTACATTCATATCCATGCCTGCGGCGGCAGCATAACCGTCGAGGCTGGCGGTAATTTCCGTTCCCGGTTGCACAATACCCGTATCGGTGGTGGCAGCAGCCTCCACGTTGACATCGCCCAAACCCGACAGAGCTTCGTCGTAGCCGATGGTGGTGTATGCGCCCGATATTTCACGGATGGAGCGTGCCGACAAGCCAATGAGAATCTTATGGCGGTCTACTTCGCCCACTGCCCAACGCAGCAGCGCTTCGACGTATTGGTTTTCGCCCGGCGCAAAAGTATTCGGGTCAATGCCGAGGTTGATTTGCAAATAATCAACACTTGCGCCCAGTGCGCGCCAATCGTAAGCGCCCGTGTCCCATGTGCCAGCCGTGTTCTGCGCTTGCGGCACGACGACACCGAGCAGTAAGCCCGCGCGATCAAGGTTATCGCCGAGTTCTTGGATGAACGCGCTGAAATTATCGCGCGCCTCGGCAGGCAAATCGCGGTAGTCGATGAATACCCCATCGAAACTGCCGTTGACTGCCAGCGACGTGATTTGCCGCACATGTTCGCTGCGCAGTGTACTGTTCGCCAGAATTGCGGTCACGGTTTGCGGGTCAATCGCGCGTGGGTCAGCAAAATTACGCACGACAGGCATCACGCGATACGGCGCATTCAGATCATAGCCACCTGCCAGACTGCCGACGAGTGTGCCTTCGCGCGTCGGCTGCATCCCGGCGGGCGTGATGATCGACGCCAGATTTGCTACGTCGTTGGTCAGCGGTTCGTTATCGACGGCGACCAAAATGGCGGGCTGTTCCGGGGGTGATGATTGGAACAGGGCAATCGCATCCGGCACAGTTTCGAGTGCGGCGATGAGCGCTGTGTCTGTGTCTTCTGAGGGAACAAATGTCCACTCATTGCTTTCAGTATCCCATGTGTACAGGTCAAGCAAATCGTGGTTGCCCACTGTCGCGGGCAGATCAACGCTGACGTTGACAGTATCCGGCGCTTGCCCTGTCGTTTCCACGCGGTACACGGCACTTTGCAATGCTAAATACGGCGGAATGGCAGCTTGCGCAGCAGGCACCCAATCCGCGCCTGTACCTGATGTGAAGCTGTTCAGCGCCACGCTGTTCAACTGCACGCCGAACTCGCCTTGCAATGCCTGTGCATCCACGACGAAGCTCATCCCCTCGACGGCAACACCATTGCCCTCGGCGTTGAGCATCGTGTACTGCGAGCCAAGCAGTTTATCAAGCAAACTAATGGGAGGTAAGAATAAGCCGACGATCACCAGAATCGTCACCAGGAAGCCCGTAATCATCGCAGGCAGCCAACAGCCGCAGCCGCTGCTTTCGCGCACGGGGGGCGGCTGTCCGGTCACCGGGCGATACTGCCCGCTGGGAGTCACAGGTGGCATTGAACCTGGCGTGGGCGTAGGCACTACCACAGGACGCATCGCACCAGTGGGTGTTTTTTCTGGTGGGATATTCTCTTCATCTTCCATCCGTACCGTGCGTACTCCACCGGGAGGTGTTTGTTCTAATGACGTGTCGCCAGTATCTTCGATGTGTACAGGGCGCATCGAACCGGAAGGGGTTTTTTCGTTTTCTAAATCTGACATTGAGTTCCTTTCAATATTTCGACCTCTGTAGGGGCAAGGCATGCCTTGCCCCTACACTACATCTCTTCCATTGACGCAGAAAGAGGCGCTGAGGTTCCTAACTGCCTAACGCATCACAGGCGGGGCATGAGCCATCAGGACGGATAATCGCGTAGCCGCCCATTGGATCCTCACCATAGACGCCTGTGTAATCGATATTCCATACAATCACTAAACGCACGCGCCCGCTGCTGCGTGACAACGCGACTGCCGAGTCGAGCCACGCTGCCTGCTGCGAAACGGTGGTGCTTTGCGCCCATGCGAAGCCACCGGGCAGCGAACCGTAGCCTTCCGGCGACAGGAAGCCAAGTTCGGTGAAGCACAAGGGGCGCGATCTGCCGAATGCAGCAGTATACGTGTTAATCATGCCCCAGAAATAGCGTGAATAGTGGCTGCTGTTGCCTCGTGGGTCGCCGCTGGTCTGGTTCGGCGGGATGATGCCTTCATTATAATGCAGCCCTACACAATCCAGGTAATTCGCCGCGCCCGCCGCCGCCATGCCTGCCACAAACGAGTTGTCGTCACAGCCGCCGCCGCTGCATCCACCGAAGTATCCGGTAGGTGCAGGCGCGCCGCTAATGACCATCGTATTCGAGTTCACGGCGTTGATCGCGTTGTACGACACGCGCAGCAGTTCGGTATAGCGTACCGGGTCGATCTGTCCAGCAGGCCATTCACGGTCAATGTTCGGCTCGTTCCAGATTTCAATCGCATCTGCGCCGAGTCCCGCCGCACCTGCGACGTAAGCGGCGTATTGGTCAAAGTAGCCGCCGTTGTTCAATTCCGTATTGACGCCGACGATGCCTAGCAGAATGCGGAAGCCCGCTGAGTGCGCGCTGTTGATGAAGCCTGAAAGACCTGACGGGTCTTGCCCCGCATAATAGCGGATTTGCACCTTGATCCACGTCATGCCCGCGCGGTACATAGAGTTAAACGTGTTGCCGTCGAAGTTGCGGATATGCCCGCCATAAGCGAAGCCCGTGACAGGCGTTGTGCCGACAACTGCCTGAATCGGCGCACTGGTGTTGTTTGAGGTTGTGGCTGGCGCAGATGCAGCCGTGCTTGGCGCTGCGCCTCCTGTGGGCGGTGCCAGCACAAATGGCGTATCATTGCTGATGATCGGCAGTGAAGTAATCTGTGAGAGGTTAAGCCCTAAGCCACCGCTGCTCACCCAACCGACGGTGCCGTTGGCGATGATGCCGCGCACCCAATTGCCACTGGTGTTACGTCCATCGAGCAGAATTGCTGTGCCGCGCGTCAGTGATCTGAGGCGCTCAAATGTACTGCCGGGACCACTGCGCATGTTGATCGTCGTCGTTGCCGAAGTGAGCAATCCCCCGCCGCTGCTGCCTCCCGATGAAGCGGAAGAAGAGGTTGAAGGTTCAGGCGTTGCCGCAGCAGGCGCTGCCGCGACAGTCGTATCAGCCGAAGTCGGCGGCGCAGACAGCGAGAACGGCGTATCGACCCAAATTTGCGGCAGGGCAATCACCTGTTCGCTGGTGACGTTGAGATAGCTGATTGCCACCCAACCGACGCTCCCGCCGCTGGTGATGCCACGCGCCCATGTCCCTGTTGGGTCATGTCCATCGAGCAAAATTGCGCGCCCCGCATCCAGCACTTCCAGCCGTGTCCATTCTGTGCCGGGACCTGCTCGCAGCGACACCGAAGTCGCAACTTGCGCCAGTAAACCGCCTTCTTGCGCGAACAAATTGCCAGAGAAAGAAAGCGCAAACAATAAAAAGAGACTTGATAACGTTATTTTAAACAGCCGCATCGTCACCCTTGCGAACTTAAACTCACTGAAACTTCCGAAAAAATAGCGCATCAACAAACCACAAGACAAGTTTGCCGCTGCGCCCCCGTATGATTCCTTTAAAATGCTTCCCCACCATAGAGGCAAAATAATACACACCCCTATATCAATGGCGCGGCATTTTATCAGACAGGATTTTGTTTGGCAAATGAGAAGCAAACAAACTAGTACACGTTAGCGAAAGAGGATAAGCAAAAGAGAAAGGGGTATAATCGGCAGAGGAAAAGGGGAGGCGAGATGCGAAGAGCAAAAGCAGTGGAGGTGAATGAAGCCGAAAGCAGGATTTTGGAACAGATCACCCGTGAGACGAGAAGTCGTGCGGGATTGGTAAAGCGAAGTCAAATCATCATGGGTGCCGCATCCGGGTTAAGTATTACCGCCCAGTCCAAAGCGCTGGGGATGGAACGCAATTCGATTCAGAAATGGCGTGAACGCTGGCAAGCGGGACAAGCGAGCCGCGAGGCGGCGCTTGAGACGGGGAAGTTGCGAGAAGCGATTGAGCAAACATTAGCCGATGCGCCGCGCAGTGGCGTTCCCGCAACCTTCAGCCCGGAACAAATCGTACAAATTGTCGGCATCGCCTGCGAACAAGCGCAAGCCAGCGGTTATCCCATCAGCCATTGGACGCCAAAAGAGGTGGCCCATGAAAGCAGCAAACGCGGGATTGTGACCCGCATTTCTGAGCGACAGGTCGGACGTTTTTTAAAACGAGGTTGATCTGAAACCGCATTTGAGTCGTTATTGGATGAATACCAGCGAAAAAGACGCGCTGCGCTTTAGCCAACAGGCCGAAGCGGGTTGTTTGACCTATGCCCAAGCCATCGAACGCTACCAACGGGGAGATCATACCGTCAGTATTGATGAAATGACCGGGATTCAAGCGCTCGAACGGACTGCGCCCACCAAACCCGCGCGACCCGGATTAGTCGAACGGCGCGAGTTTGAGTACATCCGACCTGGCACCCAAACCCTGATTGCCAACTTCGAGGTGGGGTTGGGTCAGGTGCTCTGCCCCTCGCTCGGCGACAGCCGTACCGAAGCCGATTTCGTGGCGCACATCGCCCGAACGGTTGCCACCGATCCTGATGCTGGCTGGACGTTTGTGCTTGACCAACTCAACATTCACCAGTCCTTCGGACTGGTCATTTGGGTTGCCCAACAGTGTCAACTAACCGACGCTTTAGGTCAGAAAGGCAAAACCGGGATTTTGGCGACGATGGCTTCACGCGCCGCTTTCTTGACTGATCCCGCGCATCGTATTCGCTTTGTTTACACGCCCAAACACAGTTCGTGGCTCAATCAAATCGAATTATGGTTCAGCATTCTCATGCGACGACTTTTGAAACGCGCCAGTTTTGTTTCCATCGCTGACTTAAACCAGCGCATTCTTGAATTCATCGCTTTTTTCAACCGCACTGCCAAGCCTTTCAAGTGGACTTATACCGGACGTCCTCTTTGTGCTTGATTGCTTATGCACTTCCGCTGAGATGTACTAGGGCAATTGCATCAAAATCGTGAATTGGGTCAAGGAAGGTCAGAAACGTCATTGTAGGGGCGAACCTGTGTGTTCGCCCGCTGCTCAGCCCTGTACGC
>CALMZT010000291.1 GCA_937870805.1 uncultured Chloroflexota bacterium | reverse complement strand
TCAACCTCTTGAGAGGTTTACCAATTCTCTGCCAGGTCTGGGTTTTGAACCCAGAGCAGTAAAGTGCGTAACGTGAGCTGATAACTGATAACTGTCTACGTTTTGTCACAGCTTTTTATCACCGCGCGGGTCAAGCGCATCCCGCAAGCCATCCCCCACGAAGTTGATGCTCATCACCGTGAACACCAGCAGCAAGCCCGGATAAAACCATAACCACTGTGCCGTTTGCAGATACTGGTTCGCGCCGTTGAGCATGTTGCCCCAACTGGCAGTCGGCGGCTGCACGCCCAAGCCAAAGAAGCTGATATAGGCTTCCGACAGAATGGCGCTGGCAACGCCTAAGGTCGCGGCAACCATGATCGGCGCGATGGTGTTGGGCAGGATATGGCGCAGGATGATACGCCAGTTGGGCGTACCGATTGCGCGCGCTGCAACGATGAATTCCATCTCTTTGAGCGAGAGAAACGACGCCCGAACAATGCGCGCCAGCGTCGTCCAACTGGTGATACCGATAAGTACGACGATAATTACTACGCTGCCGCTGAACTCACGTCCAAACAGCGCAATGTCGGGAATGCGCCCGCCGAGCATCTTCGCCATCAGCAGCAGAATCAGAATCAGCGGAATGCTGACAATCGCTTCGGTGATACGCATCAAAATCGCGTCCACTGTGCCGCCGTAGTAACCCGCAATCGCGCCGACCAGCGTCCCCAAAATGACTTCAAACACCATTGCCAGCACGCCGATCATCAACGAAATCTGCCCGCCGTAAATCGTGCGTATCAGAATATCGCGTCCAATCGTGTCTGTGCCAAAGGGATGTGCCGCAGAGGGTGGCTGCAAGCGCTGCGTCGTATCGTTGTAGTTGGCGTCGTTTTCGCTGAAGATGAATGAGCCGATGACAATATACAGAATAATGCCGATGAGCATGAACAACCCAAGCATCGCCATCCGATGACGCCTGTATCGCCTTGCGGCGATACGCCACATAGAGTCAGGTTCGGTCTTTTCTGCGCTTTTGGCGCTTAATCTGACGGTTTGCGCTTTGGTAGCCATGCTGTGTCCTCGAATAATTTTTCACATTGGGCGCACACATAGGTGCGCCTCTACAATGCTGGTTTTGTTCACGGGCGCACACGTTGGTGCGCTCCTACGAAGTTTTTCGGTTAGTTATAACGGATACGCGGGTCGAGCCACGTATACACAATATCGGTCAACAATTGAAAAAACACAACCGCCACAGAAATCATCATCAGGATTGCCATCAACACCGGGAAATCGGCGCGATCAAGGTGCGTGATGTACGTTGACCCCATGCCGGGCCAACCAAAGATTTTTTCGGTGACGACTGCCCCACCCAACAGCAGCGGCAGATCAAGCCCGACGAGCGTCACCAGCGGCAGCGAAGCATTCTTCAGCGCATGGACAAAGAGCACGCGCGTTTGCGCAATGCCCTTGGCACGCGCCGTGCGGATGTAGTCAGAGGATAACACTTCCAGCATCACCGAACGAATATAGCGGCTGTACCCCGCAATGCTGATGAGCGAAATCGTCAGCACAGGCAGCACCAGATGCCACGCTACCTGCTGGATTGTCGGACCTTCGATTACGTCGTACATGCCAATCGTCGGGAAATAAATTGGGAAGCCTGCGAGCTTAAAGTTCACGCCAAAGATGAACAGCAGCATTAGCGCCAGCCAGAAGATCGGCATCGAAAACATGATAAACGAAAATGTGGTGAACAGGTTGTCCAGCAGCGAATACTGCTTAATTGCGGAATACACGCCCATCGCCAGCGACAGCACGACAATCACGATTTCTGACGTCACCATCAGCAGCAGCGTATTCGGCAGTTTCTCAAGGATAATTTCCATCGCAGGCTTGCCGCGCACCATGATCGACTCACCAAAGTCGCCGCGCAGCACGCCGCGCCGTTCACCGTAGGCATCGTCACGCCCATCGCCGTCTGTATCCACAGCGTACAGCCAGTCGTTACCCACCAGCCAGAAAAGATACTGCGTGATGATCGGCTTATCCAAGCCCAACTGCCGCGCGAGGCGCACGCGGTCATCGGGACGTGTCGGAACGCGCCCGCCCATGGTCGATAACGGATCACCTACCGCTTGCAGCAGGACAAACAGAATCAGGCTGATGGTGAGTAAAAGAGGGATCGCTTGCAGTAAACGTCGGATAATGTACTTGGTCATGAGGTTAGCCCTCTGAAGCAGTGAACGATCAGCAAGACTGTTTTTGATTATATTATTTATGCTATAAAAAAAGTGTTGTCAAGTAGCGGAGCGCTCCAAAATGCAAATCGCTAAGAGAAAGCGCATAAAGAATAGTCTTACACATCAACCTGAACCCCTATCCCCCAACCCCGCCGCTTCGCTTACCTCCATTGCATAGAGAAAGGGGAGAAAATGCGGGAGCGTTCGCTGCATTGAAGTCTCTCTCCGCTGGCGTGTAAGCGAAGCGACGAGATTTAGAGAGGGGTTAAAGCTACTGTTACAGTGTAATCTTCGCCATTACAAACACTTTCTAATCGCTGCTGCGAAACAGAAAGGGCGAGGGTCAATTCCCCCGCCCCTATCAAGTGAAAAATTGCTTACTGCGTCACATCCCATTCATTGGCATTCCAGAACGGATTGGGTCCATTCAGTTGCAGCCCCGTGACGCGGTTGTTGTACACCCACACGTCAGGATCTTCCCACAGACCGACCCAGAAAGTGTTATCGTTTACGATCTGATCAATCTGGTAGAACAGTTCAAGACGCGCCTGGGAATCAGTGGTCATCGTCTGCTGCGTAAACAATTCATCTAATTCCGGCATACAAACGCCAGAGAAGTTCGCCCCATCTTCCGTGTCTGTGGGGATTTCACCGCAGAGGAAAACCACTGTGTCGGGGTCGGGGAACGACGTGGTGTTGGAAAATTCGCCGATGTCAAAATCGCCCGCCGACAGCGTACCGCCTTCGGCTAACGAGGCAAAATAGACATCACCGGGAACATTGCTCAATTCCAGAACAACGCCCACCTGGGCAAGCTGCTGCTGTGCGACGGCTTGCGTTTGCATACGAATATCGCGCTGGGTGGTAACGTAACGCAGCACCATCGTCGAACCATCGTCAACTCCTGCTACGCCCTGCGCGATACGCGGGGTAGGAAGATAGGTGGGGTCGCTGGCAACATTGGCTTCATCGCCATCGTCGTCAATCCACCCTGCCTCAGTCAATAGTGCGCGCGCCGCTTCGGGGTCATACGCGGGAGGTTGAAGGTCAGGATTAGCGTAGGGCGGCGTCATCGTCCAGACGCTGGAGGGTGTGTTTAACAACCCGGCGTTCAAATCGACGTTCAGTTGGTCACGGTTGAACGCCATCGCTAACGCCTGACGCACGCGCGCGTCTTGCAGTGCGGGATGTCCCAAGCCCTCACGAAGGTTGAAAAACCAGCCTTCCGCATAACCGGAAGGAATGAGTTCGAGGCTCAGGTTCCCTGTAGACACCAGGTTTTGGGCATCAGACAGCGGGATAAACGTCGCAAGGTCGGCTTCGCCGCTTGCCAGCGATGCAGTCAGCGCTGAGCTATCGCCTGCGAAACGAATCAGGACGTTATCCAGTAAAGGCGCGCCGCCAAAATAGTTGTCGTTGCGGCTGAACAGAATGAACTGCCCCGCTTCCCACTGAGTAAAGACAAAGGGACCACCGGAGACCGTCGGCGCGGTGTTCCATTCGGCATCATTGATTGACCCTTCAGCATCGAAGACAGGACGCAGCACATGTTCCGGGAGAATGTAGTGCCATAGATTCGCTGCCCAAGGGGCATAAGGAGCAGTAAACGTTGTGACGACGGTGAAATCATCGGGCGCTTCGACGCTGACGACATTGGTATCAAAAGGCGAACGGCTGGCGACGGCGTTGCTTTCCGCCATAATCATTTCGTAGGTGAAAACAAAATCCGCTGCTGTGATTTGATCGCCGTCTGACCAGAAGGCATCTTCGCGCAGACGGATGGTCATCACCGTACCGTCTTCGCTAAAGCCGCCGTTTTCTGCGCTGGGGATTTCGGTGGCAAGCTCAGGGACAAGGTTGAGTTCCTTGTCATAAGACCATGCACCGGGCAGATACAATTCGTCGGTGATCGCCTGGAAGAACATACTGCTGTAAAAGGTGTTGAGGTTATCGGGTTCCTGATCGTAGATGATCGTGACGACCTTACCGCCTCGCGCGAACGCGGGGGCAACGAGCACCAGCATCATCAGGATTAAAAACACAACTCGCTTGAAATTCATTTTAAATCTCCCTCAGGATATATTCGGAACCGCCGTTGTTTATGGCTGATGAAATATAATAGCGCACCGTACACATTAAGCAATTTTTAGCGATTACAATTTGTATATTTTGTTGGCAAATGCCAAAGATTGCCCCGCTAACGATGTTTCATTTCTGTACACCCTCTCCAAAATCCAATCTGTAAGGTCAAACGTAACCCTGTTAAGATCACTGCGGTTTACCTATGAGGCTTAACGATTGTGCAGATTGTTCGCAATGCCTCAATAACGTATATCTAACACGTAGTGGACTAGACTATGCTTTGGTCTATGTAACATGATAAGGAGAGAAATGATGAAATCCAAATTGCTTATCCTCGTACTGCTGCTGGCGCTGTGTGCCCTGCCCGTGCTGGCGCAGGACACGACGCAGCAGGCAGGTACGATCAACGTAGTGAGCTTCAACGGCTTTAACTTCACCTTTGATTCTGTGCTGGCAACCAACGTCAACATCTCGCAGTTCGCGGGTGATCCTGCTGATCTGGCACAGCCCGGCGGACCCGAAGTGCGCCACACCCAGTTCCTGCTATACTCACAAACTCCGCCGCCAGAAAGCATTCTTGACGCGGCAGGTACAATCCGTGTGTATAACGTCGCTGATTTGACGGATTACCCCACGAACGCGGAACGTTTCCAGCAGTTACAAACGCTCCTGAATGATCGCGCCGACCTGACACCGTTTATGACGGTGGATGTCAACGCCGCAGGAACTGAACTGCCCTTCCTACCAGTGTTCCCCGCCTCACAGGTGATTCGCGCCCGTGCGCAGTTTGTCGAAACGCCATTTGTGCGCGGCATCAGCTACATCACGGTGTTCCGTCAGGATGTCTCGCCGTTTGTCAACAATGAGTTCCTGTATACGTTCCAGGGTGTGAGCCTCGACGGCACACGCTACATTTCGGCAATCTTCCGCGTAGACGCCAGCATGTTCCCGACGGAAATTCCTGCTGACTTCGACATGGATACCTTCACCGCACAGTTCCAGGCATACCTGACCGAAAGTGTCACGCAGTTGAACGCGGCAACGCCTGAATCGTTCACGCCATCGCTGTCATTTATCGACGCTGTGATTCAGTCGTTCTCGTTTGGTGGTGGGGCTATAGGAGATGTCGTCGCTACTGTGCCGACGATTGTGGCTTCACCCACTCAGGTTCAAGATCCGACTCTCGGCGGGCTAGCAGGCTCATGGAATCTGGTCTCTTATGGAGCGCCAGAAGCGCCACAAGCTGTCCTCCCGAACGCGGCGATCACCATCACGTTTGAGCCGACAGGTGTTTCAGGCAGTTCAGGCTGCAACACTTACGGCGGCGCATTCGAGTACAACAACGGCACGCTGCGATTCTTCAATGTCGCGGGCACGCTGATTGCCTGCGCGGAAGACATCAACGCGCAGGAAGCGGCGTATATGAGCGCGCTCAACAGTGCCACGTCCTATCAGGTGGCAGGCAATATGCTGTTCATCGCCTACGAGGGCGGGATGCTGACATTCATCAATCCGGCGATCCCGACGGCAACCGTCGCGCCAACGATTGACCCGGCGCTCATCACCCCCACCGCAACTACAACTGCTACCACTACCCCGTAATGCGTTAACGGGAGACGCGCGAGTGTGCGTCTCCCTTATCCAACTGCAATGAATCTTATTTATAATACGCTGTAATATTCATCTGTCGGATTTAATTGCAGGACTTTCGCTTTTCGAGATCAATTTGTGCCTGAACAATGGGATTAATCCCATTGTTCGACAGAGCAAGAGCAAAAGTTCTGAACTGATAACTGTTCACTCCCCTCTCCATCCACCGAACGGTTGATACCAAGATCAGTCGAATGATGCGCTAGCGTAAACCGTCGATGGATTTGCCGTCCCTTGAAAAACGCTATAGTGACAGCATAGGTTCAATAAAGGGGTGTTCTACGATGGCAAACTTAACACGCAATCAGATTTTTCTTCTCGGATGTTTCACCGCCAGCGCTTTAGTCGTGGCGAATACGTTTTTTATGGAAGGGGACGTTAAAACTTTTGGCTATGTGCTGATCAGCATGGTGTTCGCAGGGTTTACGGTCATCGTTCACGGCGGCGACAAAAGTAAACGCGAAAGCTAATGCACGTTCACAGTTTTCAGTTAAATTCGGGTATCAGATACTTGCGTTTGTCAGACGTGTGAAGATGCAATAAACCACGCAATCGCGTAATGTCTTGTACAATGGAAACAAAC
>CALMZT010000290.1 GCA_937870805.1 uncultured Chloroflexota bacterium | reverse complement strand
TGCGCTGGTGACGGCGTGGGAGCGTAAGCCATTGCCAACCGACCCCTTTCCTTCCCCTCTCTCCCTTGTTTTTTGCTTTTTGCTCCTCAACCCCACCCAGGCGTCGAACCCCATCCGTTCCACGCCTTTTTTCGTTTCCCTTTTATCGTGAAGTATTGTCAAAGATAGAGTCACGCGCGATCAATTGTTGCCAGCCGATGTGGACTTATATTATTGTTGAATAAGAATGACGAAGACCCAACGTAAGGAAGATTATGCCGAAACCAGCGTCACGTCCAAAGATTTGTGATTACGAAGGTTCAAACTATCGTACTGAATTTTGGGAAGGTAAAAGCCGACAATACGAAGACCTTGTTGAGCGTGCAGTTTTACATCGTATGCTTCCCAACTCTGGTCAGCGGCTGCTTGAAATTGGCGCAGGATTTGGACGCTTAACCCAAGAATATCATATGTACGAGCAAATTGTGCTGCTCGACTATTCGCTGTCACAGTTACAGTATGCACGTGAGCAACTTGGCACTTCATCTCGCTTTGTCTATGTGGCAGCAGATGTCTATCGGCTGCCCTTTCGTCCTGGCGTGTTTGACGGTGCGACTATGATTCGTGTGATTCATCACATGGCAGATGTACCCTCTGCACTTAGAGCCATTCGCCGCGTGCTTGCGCCTAATGCGATATTCATTCTTGAACATGCTAATAAGCGTAATCTCAAAGCGATACTGCGGTATGCACTAAAACGGCAGCAATGGAACCCCTACGATCTAACCCCTGTAGAATTCGTTGAGTTGAATTTCGATTTTCATCCTGAGTACGTTGTTCAGGAGCTAAAGGCGGCGCAGTTTGCCCCACAAGAGCGCGTACCTGTGTCATTCTTCCGCTTAAATGTTTTAAAAAACCGTCTACCCACTAACCTGCTCGTTGGTTTGGATAACGTCATGCAGCAATCTGGATTATTGTACTCGCCGAGCATCTTCGTCAAAAGCGCTGCAACAGAGGATGGGGTCAACAATCTGAATACAGACGCGCTGTTCGTGTGTCCAGAAACGGGTGCTGAACTGAAGCGTGAAGGCGACACCTTGATCTCTCAGGCGAATGGACTGCGCTGGGCAATTCGTGACGGAATTTACGATTTCAAAGCACCGCTAGATGATGCTGGCTAGAGGTCTTCAAGGTGTGCTTGCACCCAAGCGTCATAGGCTGCGCGGAGAAGCTGAGTTTGTCCACCGGGAACGCCTTGCCCAATCCGAATGCCATCAATCTCGACGACGGGAACAATGCCTCGACTGGAACTTGTGATAAAAGCTTCCCTGAGATGGGGTAAATCACGCACGTTGACTGCTTCCTTGCGCACTGGCAACACTTGCGGCGCTATGGCGTAGACAATCTGCTGCGCGATTCCGGGTAAAATGCCCTCGCCCGCTGAACGCAACTCACCCTCCAATATGGCATAAAAGTTAGAGCTTAAGCCTTCAAGGATGTCGCCTGTCTCGCTGAGGAGTAATGCTGTGTAAATGCCTTCGGGCAAAGCTGCCTCGATGAGCTTGCGATCATGCATCCAATCGGTAGTCTTGGCTTCAGGATGGAGGCGTGCGCTGCCTGCTGCCGTGATGCAGCGTACCCCTTGTGCGATGACCTCTGGCGACAATGGCTTGAATGGCTCAAGCGAAGTGGTCAAATCCTGTGGGGCGACGCGCGACACCGTAATACGGAAACGGACATCACCGAAACCGGAGTCGGCAATCATCTGACGCAGCACTGAACGCAGCAGCTTGCGATCAAGTTCGAGGGGGATGTGTTCGCGGCGTGCGGAGTCTTCGAGGCGGTCTAAGTGTGCGTCGAGCTTCAATGTTTGGAAGGTGTTGAAGGTGTTGGTGAGCGTGTAGACGCCATCGTGGGACTCAAACTGTGCGGCGTCGGCAAGGGAGTCAGCGGTGTAGGCGGCGGGTTGTAATCCAGTGGGTGTGAGGATGCGAATGTAAGCAGGCATGGTGTCTCAAGCTCGGATATAAATCAGTTGAGCGACGACTATAAACGCGGATGCCATGCTCTACAAGGGGATATTCAGCGAATCTCTCTGATTAACAGGGGATAACAGAGTAGTGTTTGGGTTTGCTCATCAATAAGAATTTGAACCGAGAGTAAAATCTTGAAAAATCGTGTATTTTGAAACCCATTTCTAACTCCAACGTTTGATGTAAGCGAGAAATGCAGTGAGATAACAGACTAGCTTTTATTCGATAGTCTCTAGTCTTTAGCTTGGTGAGTGACATGGCGACTCCTTTCTCTATGGGAAGCGTAGCATAGAAGGGACTGCATTTGCGTTCCTTTTGACACTTTAATTCGACTTGAAATGTTATATCGTGAATAATGGTAATTTTAGATATGCAGTTGCCGCGTGGCGTGAGATTCGATAAAGTACAGAGGTTATCTACGAGGTGAGGTGAGATATGACAAGCAAACTGGTGCTTTTACGGCACGGCGAAAGCATATGGAACAAGGAAAATCGTTTCACTGGATGGACAGACGTTGATTTAACCGAACGCGGCATTGAAGAAGCCAAACAAGCAGGACGAACTCTCAAAGAGGCAGGGTATACCTTTGATATTGGCTATACCTCAGTGTTGAAACGTGCTATTCGCACGCATTTTCTGGCGCTCGATGAGATGGATTTGCTGTGGATTCCTATGGAGCGTTCGTGGAGGCTCAACGAACGGCATTATGGGGCGCTGCAAGGTTTGAACAAGGCGGAAACAGCAGCGAAATTTGGCGATGAACAGGTGCTTATCTGGCGTAGAAGCTATGCTATTCCCCCACCGCCGCTGACGAAAGACGATCCGCGTTATCCGGGCAATGACCCGCGCTATGCTGACCTTGACGAAAATGATATTCCAGTGACAGAGTGCCTTAAGGATACCGTCGAGCGCTTTTTGCCGTATTGGCATGAGACCATCGCCCCGACAGTACGTTCTGGTAAGCGCGTACTCGTCACGGCGCACGGTAACAGTTTCCGTGCGTTGGTCAAGTATCTTGATAACGTTTCCGACGAAGATATTGTCGAACTCAATATTCCCACAGGTATTCCGCTGGTCTATGAATTAGACGAGAACTTGAAACCTATCACGCATTATTATCTTGGGGACGCTGAGGAAGTGGCGAAGGCGGCGCAAGTGGTGGCTAATCAGGGGAAGGCAAAATAGCTTTTAGCGGTTAGCGATCAGCGGTCAGCAAATACGAAGATGAACCGCCAAGTCGCAAAGGACGCCAAGAAAAGAGAAAATTGAATTACTGAACTGCTGTGTTCAGTACAGGGGAGAACATTACGGAAGAGGCAAGCTAAATCTAAGAGAAATTGACCCCACTGGATCATAAATATCAGTGGGGTTTTTGTTTATTGACGTTTTGAGAAGGATGCTTTCAGGTGGGCGAGTGCTGAAGCATCAAGCGGTTCACGAGTGTAAAGGCTCCACCACAATGAGTTCGAGGCGTGCGCTGTCGATTACACCGGATTGTCGAATGTTTTGTCCATTAAGCGCTGTACCGATTTGTGCAGTGAGACATGGTTGCTAAAGGTTTTCTGCATGAAGAATCCTGCATCCTTGTTTGGATAATCTATTGTAATCTACATCATAATCTTAGGCGCAAACAATCTATTTAACGGGGGATGATTGCTTATAGGGCAATCGCATCAAATTTAGTTGGAAGGTTACAGGGTTCACAACATATTTGTAGGGAAAGACCTGCGTGTCTCTCCAGCGGGCGCACGCCGCTTCGCTTACATGGTGCGCCCCTACAATGATATTCTTGACCTCTCTTGATCCAAACCGTGATTTTGATGTAATCACCGGGTGATTGCTTAATTGTGATTTGCATCATGTCTCGGTGTGATGCACACTACGCATAGTAGTCGATGTTGCTGAGGAATTTGAATATGAAGCGGCTGTTTGTTGTTGCAGTGTTGCTTTTACTAACTATTGCGGGTTCGTGGACACGAGCACAAGATGCAATTCCATTGGCTGAATTTGTGAATGACGAGGGTGGGGTCGCGCTGGTTACAGGCAATTTGGTGATTACGCAGGGAAATGTCAAAGCAGCGACGTATCAGCCTGTCATCTATCTGGAAGATCAAGCAGGATTCGTTGACCGTGATGTCGAATTCTACCCATCGGCGCAATCACAAGTGATTGGCGAGTTTCTCGATGCGTATTTCGGACCGACGGGACAGCCGATTGAGTTTCAGATTGCGCTGCCTATTGAGCCACAAGCTGAGGCACGCGACGTTGATCTCGACGGCAAGCGTGATGCTGGTGTACAAATCTACGCCGCAGCGTTGAACTACCTGAACTTTGGCGAAGTGACCATTGATCGAAATGATCGTCGGGGTTATGGAGGCTGGACGACTGAATATGCTTCCACGCGCGTCAGCACGAACCCTGAAACGCTGTATGAGATCAACGGCGGCACGCTATTGGTGTACGTAGGTGAGGAGTTACAAGGTTTCCCATCAGGGTTTGGTGACGATGGAATGCTGTTTACAGAAGATGATCCTGTTGTGCTGCTGCCTGAAGGCTATACGTTAGTCGATTTGAACGATGAGCCATTCACCTTTGACCGTTCGCGGACGGTAGAGATGGATACTTACGAGCCGGAAGAACTGATGCCGGATGATTATTCCAATATGAGTTATGCTGATGCCTTCCAAGCGCTGGTTGAGAAGGCGCGCAACGAATATGCGTTTACGGAATACAAGGACATCGATTGGGACGCGATAGAAGAAGAACTGCTGCCACGTTTTGAGAACGCTGATCGTGACGAGGATGCTGATGCGTACCTGTTTGCGCTGCGCGACTTCACACGCTTGATTCCAGATGGGCATATCGCGTTCGGTTCCAGTGTCAACAATGTGCTACAGCGTGATGAATATGAGCGCACGGCTGGTGGGTTGGGGATGTCGCTGGCAGAACTGGATGACGGGCGCATTATCGCGGATTTCGTGCTCGAAGATGGTCCGGCGGACAGTGAAGGCATTGAATCGGGGGCGGAGATCATCGCAATCGATGACGTACCCATTCAAGAGGCAGTAGGCGACACACAGCCGTATTCTGCGCCGTTTAGCCTGGATACGGTAGAACGGCTAGAGCAACTGCGGTACGTGATTCGCTTCCCACTGGACACCGAAGTCACGATTACGTACCAGAACCCCAGCGAGTCAAGAGAGCGAACTGCTGAGATCACGACAACACAGGAAGTTGAGAGCTTCAATCGTGCGTCACCGTTTGGCAATCGTGCGCCAACTTCACCGCCGATTGAGTATGACTTCCTCGACAATGGCTATGGTTATGTGCGAGTCAACAGCTTCGCGGGGAATGAGCCGTTGATGATCGAAACGTGGGAATACTTCATGTACCTGGTGAATGCGACGCAAGCGCCGGGTGTGATTGTCGATTTGCGCACGAACGGCGGGGGGTTCTCGTTCATTGGGCGGCGCATGGCGGGCTACTTCTTTAACGAAGAGATCATCGCAGGGTACGATGATACCTACAATCGTGAGATCGATGCGTTCTTCTACGATACACTGCGCCCGAACCTGATACTGCCGCCGGAGAACGCGAACCTGATCTACAACGGCTCGGTGACGGTGCTGATCGGTCCGGGATGCGCCAGCGCGTGCGAGTTCTTCGCGTACTACCTGTCGCTGGAGAATCGGGCGACATTCGTTGGGGAATACGGGACGAATGGCTTGGGCGGTGGCTACTATCTGACGTTCCTGCCAGAAGGCGTGGCGTTCGCGCTGCCGACGAACCGCCCGCTGGATGCCGACGGTGAGATCATCATTGAGGGACAAGGTATCCAACCCGACGTGCGTGTGCCGATCACCGAAGAGAACGTGTTCAGCACAAGCGACGTGGTGCTCGATATGGCAGTGGCGTATCTTGACGGCGAGAACGCGCCTGACTACAGCGTGACCGACGGCGGCACGATTGAACGAGGCGATGAGGTGACAGGCGAAATCGATGAGGGTGAGCGTGTCCAGTATACGCTGGAACTGCAAGAAGGCGAGGCGTTCAGCATCTTCCTAGAGGGGGAGGACGGGGAGATGGATACGGTGCTGCGGCTGTATGACACGGCAGGCAACCTGCTGGTCGAAAATGATGACGAGACGAGCAACTCGTTGAGTTCGGCGGTTAAAAGTCTGGTGGCGAATGTGGACTTGACGGTGATCGTCGAGGTGGCTACCTATAACGACGACGAGGCGGGAGAGTACACACTAAGGGTAGAGGCGGAGAATTAAGATCGCTATTAGCGAAACTGTGAGTCAAATTTTAGCCTGTATTATCAGGCTTTTTTCGATTAGGTTTGATGTCATCAAGAGGTAAGTAGGACAGCGCAGGTTCAAAAGCAGAAATATTCAAACCAGAAACAAACGCCAACGATAAATGTAAGTCGCAAGAACAGTGAGATAACAGGGGTTGGTTAAATGGTGGAAAGGAAGAACACCTCGAAATACCTTTCTGCATTCAACCAACCCTTGTATCATTTGCACAATTTCATTATAGCACAAATTTGCTAGATTTACGCAAGAGTTCTACTCATTTGAAGCTAATTAGTCTGTTTACTCCCCTGCTACCGCTGTTTCTACCAAGGTTGGCAGATTCCGGTCGTAGAAATGTGCATTGCAATATTGAATTTCCTGCGGCAAACTAAAGTCGTAAGGCTTCGTATTTTAAAATCGTAGAGGGATTTGAGGAAGGTTTCAATATTATGCGAAACAAGCGTCGTGTTTTGCTCTTTGCACTTCTTATGTTATTGGTCGCTGCATTAGCGTCGGTACAGGCGCAGGATGATGGCGACATGCCCGATGCCGAGATCGTGAATGATGAGGGTGGTCCCGAAGTCATTACCGGATCGCTGGCATACACCAATCCTTTCTTCACAGCGGGTGTATCAGAGCCTCTGATTATCACTGAAGACCAATCAGGGTTTGTGAACCGTGACCGTCGTTATGTCATGCCTGTTGCGTCGCAGACGCTCGGACAAATCACCTCTGACTTCTTCACATCACCGTTTACCTACAGCCTGACACTGCCTGAAACGCCAGCAGGTGCATATAACGACGTTGATAATGACAGCGAAGAGGACACGGGCGTACAAGTATTTGCCATCGCATATTGGACAAATACGTGGGGCGATCCTTATCTTGAGGAACGTGATTTAGGTGGCGGCGGCTGGTCATGCTGCGGTGTGTCCACACTCATCAGCAACACCAACCAAATTGGCGAAGCGGGTTACGAATATGAAGGCGGCACCGTGCTCGTGTACGCGCCCGACGATGAACAGGGCTTCCCCTCTGGGTTTGGTGAAGATGGCTTCCTGTTCACGGAAGATGACCCGACTGTGCGCCTACCGCAAGGGTGGACGACGGTGAATATGGACACTGACCCCTTCACCTTTGACCGTTCACGCGAAGTCGAGATTGAGTTATTTGAAGGCGAAGCGTCTGAAGCTGACGACTTCTCGAACATGAGCTATACCGAAGCGTTCGATGCGATGATCGAAAAGTTCCGCAACGAATACGCCTTCACAGAATTCAGAGAATTGGATTGGGATGCGCTG
>CALMZT010000289.1 GCA_937870805.1 uncultured Chloroflexota bacterium | reverse complement strand
AGGTTCAAAAGGAACTCTAATTCGCGGTCATCTGTGCTATGCTTTTCACAGACGACTGCCCTTTAATAACCCAATACCGTTCGCCCATTTACTCTTAGCGCAAGACAAACAGGAGAAATTTTTCTAGGTTTCTCATTTTGAGCGTAGTGCGAACGCCGTGAACTCATTTCGTTGCCGTTTCATGACTGAAAAACGTACTTTTGGGTCTGAAAAGGGGGCTTTAGGACTTTCCTTACCCACAAAAATAGACACACGCGCTCTGTATTTCTCCTCTCTCCCCGTTACACCCCCCATCACCCACAGAGTCGATGCGAGGGAGAGGGGGTTGGGGGTGAGGTTAAGCGAAAGTCCTGATATTAAATGCCAGAGGCTGCGGCTGAAAGGGTCGCCAATGTCTCAAACATCAACATTCTGGAATCAGGAAACACCCTATGAACATTCTCGAAGGCTTCGTGTGAATAACACTGACTCGGCAAACAAGTCTTTAAACATCTGCTCAGGCATATTGTCTGCTCAGACGCCCTCGTTCAAAATCTCTTGCCGCAGACGTTCGTATTCTTCTACTGTGACGAGTCCGGCGTCACGCGCATCCTGAAGCTGTTTCAGCCGTTCGCTCAGTGAAAGACCCTCACCCGAAGGAAAGGATGAGCCGCCGAGGTTGACCTGTGAACCAGACGGGTATACTGTCAAAGTGGATGTTGTCAGTCGTGCATTGCGGTTGAGTCCACCGATCAGCATGACCAGACCCAGCAGGAACGGCAAGACGAAAGCGCCGCCACCAATCAACCCCCAACGCCCCGTTTCATCGCGCCGTTCACCGTCTTTGTCGATGCAGTACACATCCATCGAATAGCTTGTGCCGCCCCGACTTCCAGGTCCGCTGTATTGGTCGCGCTCGATATTTTCATCGGGCTGGCACAGCAGCGGCAGCAAATAGCCGTCAATCTCAGCGCTTTCTTCAAATGGCGGCAAAACTGGAATCACGATGATGCCACACAGCGCCAACATACTGAGAATCATTAGTAAACAACCGAACTTTGCCATGCTTATTCCTATTTGCCCGCTATCAGTGATCTGGCGGCTTCAACCACTTTTTCCGGCGTCAAGCCATATTCCTTATAGATGCGCTCATAGGGCGCGCTGGCACCAAAACGGTCTACACCAATGGCGATGCCTTCGCTGCCGACGTAGCGCTGCCAGCCGAGCGTGCGCCCCGCTTCGATGCTGACGCGCGCGCTGACGCGCGGCGGAAGTACGCTGTCGCGGTAATTCTTATCCTGCGTCTCGAACAATTCCCAGCATGGCAGAGAAACGAGCCGCACTTTCACGGCTTCATTCATCAGCGTCTTATAGGCTTCGTGCGCAATGTGGACTTCGCTGCCCGTGCCCATCAAGATGACCTGCGGCGTACCCTCGCAGTCTGCCAGCACGTAGCCCCCATGCGCAACGCCTTCACTGATCTGATCGCTGGCGGGGAGCACAGGCAGATTTTGCCGCGAGAAGATTAACGCCGCCGCCTTATCCAGCGTCATCGCCGTGCGCCATGCCGCCGCTGTTTCGTTGGCGTCTGCCGGGCGGAACACGTACAAATCGGGAATAAGCCGCAGCGCCATGACGTGCTCAACGGATTGGTGCGTCGGTCCATCTTCGCCCAAACCGATGCTGTCATGTGTATAAACGTGAATGACCGGAGCGGCTGATAGAGCGCTGAGACGTACCGCGCCGCGCATGTAATCGCTGAACGTGAGGAAGGTCGCCGTGTAAGGCTTGATGATGCCGCCGTGCAGCCCCAAGCCGTTGGCGATGCCGCCCATGCCATGCTCACGCACACCAAAGCGGATGTTGCGTGCAGCGGTCTTGTCTTTGCCTGTGTTCTCCTGCCCTTTCAGCAGCGTTTTCGTACTGCCCGCGAGGTCAGCGTCGCCGCCGATCATTGTCGGGATGTGTTTGGCGATGGCGTTCAACACCTGCCCCGAAGCATCGCGCGTGGCGATTTTCTTCTCTGTACCGAATACGGGAATATCTGCATCCCAACCGTTCGGCAGTTCGCCGCGCTGTGCCGCTTCAAACTCGGCGGCGAGTTCGGGGAATGCGGTTTTATAAGCGGCAAATTTCTCATTCCAACTCTCTTCGTACTGCGCGCCCTTTTCAACCGCTTCACGCATGTGTTCCAGCGCGGCGCCCGGTATGTAGAATTCTTCGTCGGGCCACTCAAAGAACTCGCGCACTTTCTTGACTTCCTCGACACCCAGCGCCTTGCCATGTGCTTCGCTGGTGCCCTGATACGTCGGGCTGCCGTAGCCGATGATTGTGCGAACAGCGATGAGCGTCGGTTTATCGCCTGCCGATTTCGCCGCCAGAAGTGCATTGTGAACATCATGCGTGTTGTTGCCGTCTTCGATCTGCATCGTGCGCCAGCCATAGGCTCTAAAGCGCTCCAACACGTCTTCGCTGAACGTCATGTCCGCGGGACCGTCGAGCGTCGTCTGGTTGTCGTCGTACAGCACGATCAATTTATTCAAGCCCCAATGACCTGCCAGCGAACAGGCTTCAGAGGAAATGCCTTCCATCATGTCGCCGTCGCCGCAAATGACATAGGTGTGATGATCGACAATCTCATGATCGGGGCGGTTGAAATACGACGCTAAGTACGCCTCTGCCAGCGCGAAACCCACCGCATTCGCCATGCCTTGCCCCAACGGACCTGTCGTTGTCTCGACGCCGGGAGTCAAATGGGCTTCGGGATGTCCCGGCGTGATGCTGCCCCACTGGCGGAAGTTCTTCAATTCGTCCAGCGACACATCGTAGCCTGTCAGATGCAGCAGCGCGTACAACAGCATCGAGCCGTGCCCCGCGCTGAGCACGAAGCGGTCACGGTCTGCCCATTTAGGATTGCGTGGGTTGTGGCGCATGTGGCGCATCCAGAGGGTATACGCCATCGGCGCAGCGCCCATCGGCAAGCCGGGATGCCCGCTGTTGGCTTTTTGCACGGCGTCCACCGCCAGCATCCGAATCGTGTTGATGGCAAGCTGTTGCAGGGTTTGCATGGGTTGGGTGTCGGTGACTGGCAAGGTGGAGACTCCTTGTAGCAATTAGTGACGAGCGATGAGCAATGAGCAATGGGTAAACTTAAGCTCAACTGATCTGGTATTGAGAATAGCACAGCGGGGGAGAGGCGGCAATAAGCTGGCATTTCCCATTCGCGCAAAACCTCCTCGCGACACCTGCCCAAAGTAAGGATTAACCCCCATTCCATATTCTGCTATAATGCTTGTTGCCGCTGTCCCCGTGATGGTGGCATTTTTCGTTTCTTCTCTGAGCGATCTTTGCGCCTTTGCGGTTCGATATTCGTATTTGGCTAACGGCTAACCGCTACTAGCTAACCGCTAACATTACACCTCGCATTAAAGTGTCAAAAGGAACTCAAATGCGCCTCTTTTTCTGCTATCCTCAAGAGTGATCGCCGTTTGAGGATAGACTCATGCCCTTCTGCATTTTCTCATCACTCATTACTCGTCACTCGATGTTGCCTCAGCGCGTGCCTGTAGAGTCAGTAAGCTCCCATTTCTCTGAGTTCAAAACTGACTCTGACGAGCGTGCAAGAGGGTCAATCCTTTTTCACTGACAGGAATGAGGCTGTTGTGTCAGTGACCTGACTATTGCAGGGGCACAGTGTCAACAACCGCCCTTTTTCTAGAGACATTGTGCATGATAGACGTTAAAATTAGGGTTAACCCCAATTCCACATTCTGCTATAATAGCTGTCGCCGCTGTCCCCGTGATGGTGGCATTTTTCGTTTCTTCTCTTTTCTTGGCGCTCTTGGCGTCTTGGCGGTTAATCTTCCGTCCCATGCCAATCGCTCTAAGCTGTTCTCAGGAGCTAAAATGAACAAACAAGACTACCTCAGTGTCCCTGTCGAACATCTCGACATTAAGGTGGTCAACGTCGTGCCACTCATCGACATGATGGGCAAAACGGCATTTCAGGCGCGCAACCTCGCGCGCGCGGCGCAGATTGCCGATGCGATGGTCGCAGATGAAAAGGCAAGCGTGATCCTGACGCTGGCGGGCAGCCTGATTTCCGCCGGGCAAAAGCTGGCGATTGTCGATCTGATGCGCTGCAACGCCATCGACGCCATTGTCTCGACGGGCGCGAACATTGTCGATCAGGACTTCTTTGAGGCGCTCGGCAGCCGTCACTGGCAAGGCGACATTCAGGCGGGCGATGCCACGCTGCGCGAACTCATGATTGATCGCATTTACGATACGTATATTGACGAAGATGATCTGCGCGTATGCGACGATACCATTCGTATCATCGCGGAACGGCTGGAACCCCGCGTGTACAGCAGCCGCGAATTCATCTACGAAATGGGGCGTTACCTCGACGAAAATCACCCCAACGCCGACAGCATTGTGTTGGAAGCCTACCGCCGCGACATCCCGATTTTCGTGCCAGCATTCTCTGATTGCTCGGCAGGCTTCGGTTTGGTGTTCCATCAGGTCGCACATCCTGACAAGCACATCACCATCGACAGCGTACGCGATTTCCGGGAACTGACGCAGATCAAAGTGCATTCGGGCGTGACAGGCATCATCATGCTCGGCGGCGGCGTGCCCAAGAACTTCGTGCAAGACATCGTGGTCTCAGCGGAAGTGCTGGGCTACGAAGTGGAAATGCACAAGTATGCCGTACAGTTGACCGTTGCCGACGAACGCGACGGCGCGCTCTCTGGCTCAACACTGCGCGAAGCGAATTCGTGGGGCAAGGTCGATCTCGCGCTGGAGCAGATGGTTTACGGCGAGATTACCACCACCTTCCCCTTGCTGGCAGGCTATGTCTATCACAAAGGCTCATGGCAGAACCGCCAGCCGCGTAAGCTCAACACGCTGTTCACGGCAGACAACCCACTCACTGCGAAGGTTGAGACACCCAACATGTCGGGCATCGCCAGCGTCGCGAATTAATAATTGACGATTAACAGGGGCGAATCGCTGCTTCGCCCCTACCAATCAATTGACCTAAGCCACACTCGCGGCAACACGCTCTTTCACCGCAGGCGCAACTTCCTGCGCAAACACTTCAATCTGCTGCCCGACATCGCCACCGCCCCAGAAGATGAACGTATCCTGTCGATATTCTGTGTAGAAATGTACAAGGGTATCAACCCAGAAGCCCGCCGTGCCGTCAATTCCATTGGTCAGCGTGCCGACACTGCCCGCGCCGGGACGAATAACGCCGCCGACGTTATAGCCACGCCGTATTGCATCCGGTGAACGTCCAGCTTCGCGCGCGCCTTCGTCAATCTGCGCATTGAACTCCGGCAGTTTGTCTGGCGTGATATATGCCAATGAGATAAACAGCCCATCTGCCATACGCCCCGTCAAACGCAGCATTTTAGGTCCAATCGCGCCTGCCCAAATCGGAATGCGATGTGCTGGCTTGGGACCCACCAGCGCGCCTTTGACACTGTAGATTTTCCCGTCGTAGCTGAATGATCGGCTCGTGCTGTCCCACATGCCGCGCATGATGTGCAGCGCATCTTCAAAGGCGTTGTAGGCTTCGGCTGGCGTGCGTCGCGTTCCGCCATAAGCCACAATCGCATCCCAGAACCCGCCTGCGCCTAGCCCAAGCTCGACGCGCCCGCCTGTGAGGATGTCGAGTGTTGCCGCCTGTTTCGCCAGCACACTCGGCAAACGCAGCGGCAGGTTAGCGACGTTCGGGGTAACGCGAAGGTGTTCGCTTGCCATTGCCAGCGCCGTCATCAGCGTCCACGTCTCATAGAAGCGCCCTTGATAGGGATGATCCTGAATGGTCAGCAAATCCAGACCGTTGTCATCAGCGATTTTTGTCAGGCGAAACGGCTCACGCGGGTCGCCGGCTGTAGGATCGAGAAAGATACCGAATTGTGGATTGAGACCCATTTGAGACTCCTATCTCTTGAATATGTGCCTAATGCATGGGGGGTAAATGTCTCCATCGTGCCATGAACGGACACACATGCGTTTCTTCATAAGCGAGGTGTGCATGAAGGGCGTCAGCCAGCCGCCGTAGATCGTTGTCCAATACACCGGGTTCAATCGTCGCAAGCTGGTGAATGGCGTCATTAAACTTGTCAACCAGGACGCCGATCTCATCATGCTCAGCATTGAGACGATCAACCACTTCTGACTCTAAGCCTTCCTCTTGCAGCGGAGGAAACAAATAGGAAGTCTCAAGGTGATGGTGTGTATGGAGTATCTGTGTATACTGCGCGCCTGACCTGATAAGCGCCTGGATTTGCGCGGTTGTCGCAGGTGCCGTCAACTGCTGATCGCCTGCGATCAACTCTTCGACATACGCCAGTATCGCGGCAAGTTGATTGCGAAACATGTTGTGGACGCCAAGCAGTTCGCGCACGAATGGGTTGCGAAGCTGCTCTGGCGTTGCGCCTTCATATGGTTGATTAATCATCGCGCTCTCGCTATAGGAAACGTTCATTAAAGAACAGTTCAGAATTGAACTATCGAGATAAAAAAGTATTTAGGCTAGAGCATTGTTCAAGCGTTGCAGCAGTTCCGCCAGCGTTGCGCGTTCTTCTGGTGTATAAAGCGTCTCAACCTGTTCAACCAACGGCTGAACCGATTCTACTGCCGCCGCATGTTGACGTTTGCCCTCATCGGTCAATTCCAACAGCTTGCAGCGTCGATCCGTGAGATGCGGCACGCGCCTGACAAGCTGCGCCGCTTCTAAGTTATCGACTAACTGCGTGGCATTGGATTTCACGAACTGCAAACGCGCTGCCAGATCACTTGACAACAGCGGCTCATCGGCGCGACTGAGTTGTTCCAGCGCCAGCATCTTGGTGACGGATAAACCCACCGTGTCCAGCAGGCGATCTTCTTTCGATTCCGCCAGCCTACCGAGTTTGACAATCGTACAGAGTAAAGCGAGAATGTCTTCGTTCATGATTGAATAGTACACCTCTGAACTATTTTTGTCAATAGTTCCAACTTTTCCTCTTATCCTAAAAGAATCTAACCATATCGTGCGAAATATCACCTGCTTGGAGATTAATGATGCGTATTTACTGATAACTGGAAACTGCCGACTGAAAACTCTATTTTCTTACGTAACATCCTACCAAAGTCCTTCCCACTACCGTACTATCGCTTGTTTTTTACAACTTTTATAAAATCTGCACTAATGTTCTCACTCAATGAGACCAAAGAGGCGCACCTCCTCAGACCGGTAAATGCGCCTCCATCGCAAAAGGTGTTTATAAGGCTTTTTACCCATGCGACGATTCAAGATTGTACTACCATTTGTCGTGTTATTGCTCGTCTTTTCCTCAATTCTTGCGCCGCGCTTATTCGCGCAAGGGGCTGGCTTGCTGACGCAGGTCACCAGCAGCGTCTGGCTGCGCAGTGGTCCCGGCAGCGAATGGCGGCGTATCGAAGTCCTCAATCCGGGTCGGGCACTGCTGCTCGACGGGCAGGCAGTAGGCTGGGTACGCGGCATCAGTTCCACAGGCAATGTGGGCTGGGTGCGCGCCTCAACTGTCAATCTCAACCCTGACCAACTAGCATCGCTGCCGACGGTATATACTGAAACGCCGTTTTCGCTCGGCGCGCCGCCGACTTCAGCGGACGGCGCAAGCGCTCCGGCTGCACCACAGCTGTCGGCGCAAACGACAGGCTCAAACGGCAGCGGCGTACTTGTTGCGGCGACGATGAATGTGAACCTGCGGCGCGGACCGGGAACCACGTATCGGCGCATCATTACGCTACAATCCGGCGCAGCAATTTTGCTGGATGGACGTGATCGCAGCGGCAGATGGGTGCGCGGCATTACGCAAAACGGCAACGTCGGCTGGGTCGTCACCAGTGCGCTTTCGCTGACCTCCGATCAACTGTTTGGGCTGGGCATCGTCAATGTGCAGACGCCGTTTACGCTGAGCTTTAACACGCCAGCGCCAGTGACAACGACGGAGACGACGGTTGCCTCTGCGCCACCCGCCAGCAACCCACCCGCTGGCAGCCCGCCCGCAGAGAATCCCCCACCTGCTGCGCCGCCTGCTGTGCCGCCGCCTGTGGTTGTGGGTCCGCCGGCGGCAGGCTTCGGCTA
>CALMZT010000288.1 GCA_937870805.1 uncultured Chloroflexota bacterium | reverse complement strand
GCTACATGGGACGCTGCCCCGGATGCAGCAAATTCAACACGATGGTGGAAGAGACTCAAATGGTTCGTCGCGGCGAGACTCGAAACACCTCACGTATCGTTCTACCCAATACGTTACCGCACGCGATGGACGACATCACCACGCAGGAACATCCACGTCTTCTCGTTCCACTGAACGAATTTAACCGCGTGCTAGGCGGTGGCATTGTCCCCGGCAGCATTACGCTGATTGGTGGTGAACCGGGTATTGGGAAATCCACGCTCTTGATTCAGGTGAGCTGCCTGATCGCAGGCTGTTTGGGTCGTGTGTTATATGTGAGTGGTGAAGAAAGCACGATTCAGATCAAAATGCGCGCCGAACGGCTTGGGCTGCGCGCGGAGCAGTTGTTTCTCGTCACCGAAACCAATCTTCAGATCATCCTCAATCACGTTCAGGTTTACAAGCCGCTGCTGCTGATCGTCGACTCCATTCAGACCATTTACATCGACGACAGCGAGTCATCACCGGGGAGTGTGTCGCAGGTACGCGAGTGTGCCGCGCGCTTACAAATGCTGGCGAAGACAACGGGCACCAGCGTCTTTATCATCGGGCACGTCACTAAAGAGGGCAATATCGCAGGACCGCGTGTGCTGGAGCATGTGGTGGACACGGTGTTGTATCTGGAAGGGGACTCGTTCGGCGCTTATCGTTTGCTGCGCGGCGTCAAAAATCGTTTCGGCGCGACCAACGAAATTGGCGTTTTTGAAATGACGAGTCAGGGGATGATGGAGGTGAGTAACCCCTCAGAGGTGTTTCTCTCGGAACGCATGGCGCATAAATCGGGAACGGCAGTGGCAGTTATCATGGAAGGCACACGCCCGCTGTTGGTCGAGGTTCAAGCCCTCACCAGCCCAACACCCTACGGCAACCCGCGCCGCACCACGAATGGCATGGATCACAATCGAATGCTGCTCATCATCGCAGTTTTAGCAAAGCAGATTCCGATGAACCTGCACGAGTTCGATATTTTCACCAATGTCGTTGGCGGAGTCAAAATTAGCGAACCTGCCGCTGACCTTGCCGCAGCCGTCGCTATTGCGTCGAGTTATCACAATGTACCTGTGCCTTCCGACACGGCGTTCATTGGCGAAGTAGGACTCAATGGTGAACTGCGCACCGTCTCGCAGCTTTCGACGCGCCTGCATGAAGCCATGAAATTAGGATTTCGCAAAGTGGTACTGCCGAAGATGCGGCGTGCGCCCGCTGACGTGCCGCGCGGCTTGCAGCTTATCGAGGTCAGCGATCTCAGTGAGGTGCTGGCAAAGTGCCTGTCTGGTGCGCAGGTGAAGGTCTAATTTCCTCAAATCTGACGCGCTGCACCAAGATTTTATGGACGCAGCGCGTCACGACTGAAGTCACTAGAAAACCCCTTTAGGGTATACGCTCAATACGTTGCAAAATTTCAATGACTAATTTTTGTCAACAACTGACTGGATTAAAACAAATCCGGGCTACCAGCAGTTTCAAGCAAAAACTGTCCGCAAATTCCCGATGGTCATTCTTAAGCCAGCAAAACCATTCTAAAAACACAGTCGCTGTGGATTCTTTTTGTGTAGGGGCACTCGTTTTGAGCGCCTCTGCTGCGTTTTGTGAAGAAAGTGGTACTATCGAAGGTAGCTCTGATAAATCAAACAATCCTAAAGGAGTCCACGTTATGCAGTGGGAAGAACTGACAGGCGATCAATTTCCGCAAGCGCTGGCGGCAGCGCAAGGCGTTTGTTTGCTGCCGTTGTCCTGCATCGAGCGCCACGCCCATCATCTTCCGCTGGGCACGGATATGTATATTGGTCGTGATTTGTGTCGTCGTGCTGCCGCGCTTGAACCTGCGATTATTTTTCCAGACTTCATCTTTACTCAAATCCTGGAGGCACGTCACTGCGCTGGAACGATTGCCATCGACGCCGATCTCATCGTGCGCCTGCTCCACAATGCGTGCCGCGAAATTGCCCGCAATGGTCTGAAAAAGATTGTCATCGTCAACGCGCACGGCGGCAATAATGCGCTGAATCGTTTTTTCCTACAGATCCAACTGGAAAGTCCGTGTGATTATGTCGTTTACCTTGCAGAGCCAGCGCTGAAGCCTGAAGACGAACCCGCAGTGGAAGCGCAGTGGGAGACGACGGTGGACGGTCATGCAGGTGAGCGCGAAACCAGCGCAATCATGGTCATCCGTCCTGATCTCGTTCGCCGCGACCAACTGCGCGCTGACGACGAAGGAATGCCGCTGGAACGCCTGAAGGCGCTGCAAGATGTCGGAGTGAGTACCGGGACGTGGTGGTACGCTGACCATCCGACGCATTATCGAGGCGATGGCAGTCCAGCAACACCAGAGAAGGGTGAGCGTTGGCTGTCAGCACGTGCTCGCGCGCTGGCTCAGGCAATTCGTGCGATCAAGGACGATAGTGAGACGCCGCGCCTCCAGAAAGAGTTCTTCGACGCTTCACAACAGCCTGCCATAGCACCTCTTGAATCGAGCGACTGAACCTATTAGAGTGATAAGTAATTGCTGGTTGGGGCGCACCCGTAAGCATAGCGACAGCGAAGCGGCGTGCGCCTGAACCGAATTACATTAGAATAAGGTATTGATTGTTCAGGTGATGCCACCATGAAACATAAAAAGAAGAAACATAACCTGCCCAAACCAACGTCGATGCGTCTCAAAGATAACCACACATGGAAAGCCCCCAAAGGTTACAAAATTGTGGTGCTGGATCGCGGTGCAGTGAGCTTCAATGTTCCCGAAAAGTGGGAAGTGGGCAAGCTGGAACCCTTTGAAATGCACGATGTCGCCCCGCCAAAGGACAACGTGCGGCTGGGGGTTACGTTTTGGCGCACGCCTCCCGGCGTCGATTGGACGGGTTTGCCACTGGCGAAACTGCTTGCCGACTCGACTGAGGGCAGCGAGCTTGAGATCCTCGCACGCGGCGAAATCGCCAGGCACAGCCGCACCGACCTGGAAATCGTGTGGATGGAAAATCGCTTCCTTGACCCCATCGAGAAGCGTGAAGCCTTTTCGCGCATTGCGCTGGCGCGCGGTTGGGATGTTCATGTATTGATTACGCTCGATTATTGGGTTGATGAGAGCGAAAAACATCGACCTGCGTGGCATGAAGTGATTAATTCGCTGCAATTGGGGCGTTACATTGAAGACCCCACAAAAGGGATCGTCACGCATTAGCTAGACCTGCTGCCTTTCGTGAAGGTGTCTATCCACGCAGCTTATGCAGCCTCATCATTCCTGCGTTGGCTGGGCTTGCAACACCGTCGCTTTCTGCTGAGCAATGAGCGCCAGTTCCGACGCGAGGAAACAGTGCGCCTGACTCATCGCCGTTTCCGTGCGGTTGAGTACGTCGTACACCACCTGTTCGCCATAGGGCAGATGTACGTCCGCACAGTCGATGTAGCGCGTAGACTGCTGATCGACAATGAATAAATGATTTCTGCCCTCGTCCGCTGCGATGTTGATGTTTTTGCGCAGTTCGATGTACCCCTCTGTCCCCAACAGGAACAACCGCACGTCGCCCCATGTGTCCAAGCCTTTCGGCGTCAGCCAATCCACACGAATGTAACCTGTCGCTTTGTCGCTGCGCAGCATGAGGTCGCCAAAATCTTCCATCTTGGGGAACTGTGGGTGATGAAAGTTGCCGACCTGTGATGCTACAACTTCGGCTGAGGTACTGTCTGTGAAGTAAAGAAACTGGTCGATCTGGTGGCTGGCAAGATCGTTGATGACGCCCCCGAAATACTGCTTATCAAATGTCCAATCCGGGCGTGGCACGTGCCCAAACAGCCGATGGGGACCGAAACCTGTCGTCTGTATCACACGCCCAATTGCCCCCGCATGTACCAGTTCGGCTGCTTTGACCGTTGCCCCGTTGTCCAGCCGTTCGCCGTAGTGAACGGCGTAGATGCGCCTGGTCTCGGCTTGCGTCTGCCGCGCTTCCGCCAGTTGTTGCAGTGAAACGAAGCCCGGCTTTGCGCACGAATAATCCTTGCCGTGCTGCATTACGCGGATACCCAGCGGCGCGCGTTCGTTCGGAATCACGGCGCTAGCAATCAGATGGATTGTCGGGTCATCGAGAATTTCATCGAGCGTGCGCGCTTGTTTGGCTTGTGGGAAACGCTGCGCGAATTCCGCCATTTGCTCCGTTTCTGTGCCATAAAACGACACCAGTTCCGCGCCACCGGAAAGCAGAGCATTTACCTGATTGTAGATGTGATAGTGGCTGAAACCTACTGCTGCGATACGAATGCTCATGACTGTCGTATTCCTTCCGGTGTCAGGGTAGTGAGATCAAAGTAACGCTGAAGATGCCCACAGAATCCAAGCGTCGTTGAGCCAGGAGAGATCAGAGAATGTAAATGTACGGCAAACGCGCTTGCGCCGCAAATATGCTGTGACTGTACTCGCGGGAGAGGCTGAAACAGGCTATATTCGTGACACTTCGCATCCACAGGAAAATGCCATGAATTTAGAAGATCGTTACTTTTCGCCTGATTCCGCAGCCATCGCGCGCGACCTCTACGCGCAGATCAAGGACTTGCCGCTGATTTGCCCGCATGGACACGTTGAACCGCGTCTGCTGGCTGATCCCGATTTCTCGTTCGGCACACCTGTTGATCTGTTGATTATCCCCGACCACTACATTTTTCGCATGTTGTACTCGCAGGGGATAACGCTTGAGGAGTTAGGTGTGCCGCGCAGGGATGGTGGGGAAGTCGAACGCGACCATCGCAAAATCTGGCAAAAAGTCTGCGATCACTGGCATCTGTTTCGCGGCACGCCGACGGGCATCTGGCTGCGTGATGAACTACGTCATGTGTTCGGCATTGACGCCAAACTCAACAGCGTGAATGCTCAATCCATCTACGACGCGCTGACCGAAAAGCTGCGACATCCCGACTTTCGTCCGCGCCGCCTGTTCGAGCGTTTCAACATCGAAGTGCTGGCAACCACCGACGCCGCCACCGATACACTTGAACATCATCAGGCGATTCGTGAGTCGGGTTGGTTGGGGCGCGTGATTCCGACGTTTCGCCCAGATGCTGTCGTCAACATCGACATGGATGGCTGGGGCGAAAGCATCCACAGCCTCAGCGCGGTATCGGGCATTGAGGTCATTGACTATGCCAGCTACATCGCTGCATTGGAACAGCGTCGGGCGTTCTTCAAGTCGATGGGCGCAACGGCTACCGACCACGCCGCGCAAACGGCTTATACTGAACATCTCAACGCCCATGAAGCGGAAGCGATTTTCCAGCGTGGGATGAAAGGTGAAGCCAACGCCGACGATGCGCGCCGCTTCACCGGACACATGCTGATTGAAATGGCGGGCATGAGCAGCGAAGATGGCTTGGTCATGCAGCTTCACATCGGCAGCTACCGCGACCATAATCCGCTGATCTATCAACGTTTCGGGCGTAACATGGGCGCAGATATTCCCATCGTCAGCGAGTTTACGCGCAATCTCAAGCCGCTGCTGGATTTCTTCGGCAATGATCGCACGCTGACGATTGTGCTGTTCAATCTCGATGAATCGACTTACAGCCGCGAACTCGCGCCGTTGGCGGGACATTACCCCTGTCTGCGTTTGGGTCCGCCCTGGTGGTTCTTCGACAGCCTCAATGGGATGCGCCGCTTCTTTGACAGCGTGGTCGAAACTGCTGGCATTTACAATACTGCGGGCTTCAACGACGATACGCGCGCCTATCCCTCGATCCCGTCGCGCCATGATGTGTGGCGGCGTGCCAGCGCAGATTGGTTAGCGGGACTCGTCGTGCGCCAGATCGTAGACGAAGAAGACGCGCACGAAATGGCTTATGCGCTGGTATATCAATTAGCCAAAGAGACGTACAAATTGGGGGATCAAGAAACAGAACTGGAGTTTGGGTAAGCGATGTAAAATTGCTGTCGCGTGCTTGTAGGGGCACAACATGAGGGTGTTTAAAAACCTTCGCCGTTTCTTATAACCCCTCTCTAAATCTCGCCGCTTCGCTTACACGCCAGCGGAGAGAAACCTAAAACCGCGCGTACCCGTCTTGCTCCCCTCTCCCCCGCGAAGCGAGTGGGAGAGGGGCAGGGGGTGAGGGGTTAATCGAGCGATCTTTTTAAACACCCTCATGTTGTGCCCTCCCCAAAAAATGTGAACTTAAAATTCTTATTTTGAATCGACCTTAATACATATAGTGATGACGCTATTCCTGTATCTCCGCAGCCGTAAACACCATGCCAGCGCAACACTCAGCATCGCCAACATGCCAGGTCGGTTTTTAATTTATTTATTACATTACACATCGCATTAAAGTGTCAAAAGGAACTCAAATGCACGTCTTTTTCTGCTATCCTCAAATTAATCGAAGTCGTTGAATCTGTTCAGTTCAATTTGTGTAGGTTTAGAAAATTTCGTTTGATAAGTCGGGCGTAAAAAGCCCCTCTCCCTGCCACACAATCACGCTACCAACCAAGTTCCCGCGAGGGAGAGGGGTTGGGGTGAGGTTAAAGCGAACGTGAAACAAGCAGCATTATTCTGATTGTACTGATCTTTAGGCAAAAAGTTTCAATGAGTTGATCGTCATTCGAGGATACACGCTTGTACTTGCACTCATTGCTCATTACTCATTGCTTGTGATGGTTGTATCACTGGTTTTTGCACTGGCGCGTACCTGTAGTGTCAGTAATGGTGACTTTTTCTGAGTTCAAGACTGACACAACACGCTCATCTGTGTCGTCAATAATTTTTCACTGACACAGGTGAGAGTATTGTGTCATTAGACTGTCTGGCGTAGGAACACTGTGTCAGAAACCACGCTTTGTCTACTGACATTTTGCATTCGGGTTCTCTATTTAACGTCAGTTTTGTTTAAGCAAGATGCGTAAGGGCACCATCATGTTTGTAAACGAGCGAGCACGGATGACCAGCCCTGCGCGTCCTCGCAGCGCCTTTAGTGCGCTTACCGTCTTTCAACT
>CALMZT010000287.1 GCA_937870805.1 uncultured Chloroflexota bacterium | reverse complement strand
CACAAGATGCAAGACGGCTTCCGCGCATGGCACACCGAAACGGGCGGCAGCGCGATGGAACTGCATCTCTACGGCAAAAACGCTCAGCAGGACGAGTCGGAAAAGCTGCTCATCATTCGCGCATTGGACGAGGTGCAGCGTGCATTCCCGGAGTTACGTGGCAGCTTTGTCTATAGCGCGGTGCGACGCAACTCCAAAACGCACACGCAGTTTCGCGTCCCTACGAATGACAGCTTGCATGTGCAAACACCCTGGGAAAACGTCTTCGCGTGTGGCGATTGGATTGGTTATCCGTCGCCATCGCTCTGGATGGAACGCGCCAGTGTCACCGCCATCGCCGCCGCCAATCATGTCCTGCAAAGCGCAGGCGCAGAGCCGTACCCCATCTTAGAACCGACAAAAGGCGCATGGCTGGCGCGCGGATTAGAATCTGTCGTGCGCGGCGGACGCAAAGTGTTCGCACAGCCGATTCGAGGTGTTGCGCGTGCGTTGCGACGTTAGGGCAACCAAACAGGGAAAACTCTTTGCTCAACTAGGCATCCAACACGGCGAGTCTGAAGCCCCTCTCCCCGCCACATGCACTCGCCACCAGCCAAGTCTCAGCGAGGGAGAGGGGTTGGGGGTGAGGTTCTGGCGTCAAGCTCTTCTCTTACATTACACATCGCATTAAAGTGTCAAAAGGAACGCAAATGCCCCTCTTTTTGTGCTATCTTTTATTGATGAATATCGCTCACGCTTTCCGCCTGTTCCAAACACAGACACGCCGTTTTTGACATTAGCGTGCCTGTTCAGTCAGCGATTGTGCTCTTGCTCACGCTCAAAGCTGACTCTGGCGTGCTTACACAGGTGTCAAACATTTTTCACTGACTCTCCCGAACCTGTTACAATCAGTTCACTGACTCTGCCGCCGAGCTACAGACAATTTGATGGCTATTTCTACTGACAACTGATGACTCCCAACTAATTTACTAAAATCTTTCACGACGCCCTTGCAATCCCCCATAAAGCATGTTAGGCTATCGGTCATGAATACTTTAAACGCCTTCGTTCCGAACCAATTCACCCACACATCTGAGGCTATGCCCATGTGTATGTGTTGTGATTCGCTGAATACCCGGAACGCTTGGCGCTGAGACGACCTGATCTAGTCACACATTCACACAGCATATCCAGAGCCAGCCTTCCGGGGTTGGCTCTTTTTATTGTTGAACCCCGCAACAACTCCCCTCTCCATGTATGGAGAGGGGTTGGGGGTGAGGTAAGAATGCAAATCATCCTGACAAGCGATCTACAGGCGCGGATTAAAGCGCAAATGGAAGGCACATATCCCAACGAAGGCGGCGGTTTTCTGCTCGGCACGCCCAACGGTGATAGCGTGCAAATCAACGAGATCATCCAGATCGACAACGTTTTCGAGGCGGAAGAACAGTATCATCGCTACGCCATGACGCCGCAGGACTGGATGCGTTTGGAAGATGAAGCCGACGCGCGCGGTTTGTCGCTGGTAGGCTACTATCACAGCCACCCCAACGCCCGCGCCATCCCGTCGGTGTATGATCGTGACCATGCGCTGCCCAACTTCGTCTACATCATCACGCAGGTAAACGAAGGCAAAGCGGCGGAACAGCGTGTCTGGCGGCTACAAAATGATCGCAGCCAGTTCGATGAGCAGGAATTAGTCGTTCGTGAGTAATCAATATGACGTGTTGGCGGAGGGGTTACGCGGCGGTCTGCAAAACCGCACAGACGGGTTCAAGTCCCGTCCACGTCTCTGGGGCGCGGTGGCGGAGTGGCTACGCAACGGTCTGCAAAACCGGTTACATGGGTTCGATTCCCATCCGCGCCTTTGATGTAAGAAAGTGATGTGACCTGTTATCAGTTGTTTCGGACTAAAAACCAACAACGAATAACGAACAACCAAATAACCAGGAGTGAATACATGGCAAATATCCGCATCCCGACACCGCTGCGCGCATACGCCGCAAATCAAGCAACCGTCACCGTCAACGGCGAGACCGTCGGCGCGGCGCTGAACGATCTGGTAACGCAGCACCCGGAACTGCGCACGCATCTGTTCAATGACAATTCGCTGCGCAATTTCGTCAACGTGTTTTTAGGCGAGGAAGACATTCGCTTCCTCGATGGGCTGGATACGCCGATTGCTGCTGATGCCAGTCTGCGCATCATTCCAAGTATCGCTGGCGGTTAAATTTCTGAAGCGAGAGGGTTCTATGGCTGCTGCATTGCGTCAGGTCGATCACACAGGACTGAAAACGGGCATGGTGGCGACGATTATTCTGCTGATCCTCGCGTTCGTGCTGAACAGCGTGGTACTCGTAGCCTTCGTCGCGCTGGCACAGTTATTGGGCGCAGCGGGCGTGCCTTATGCCCCTTATGCGCTGCTGTATAAACACGTCGTCCGTCCCAGCGGGCTGGTCAAGCCGCACATCATCCCCGATAACCCCGAACCACATCGCTTCGCCATGCTGGTCGGCGGCATCTTCAACACCGCCGCGACACTCGCGCTGCTGGCAGACATTCCGACGTTAGCATGGATCCTGGTGGGCATCGTCGTCGTGCTGGCGAACCTCAACTTCTGGCTGAACTTCTGCGCGGGCTGCTGGATGTACTACCAACTCAACCGCTTCGGCGTCCCTGGCTTTGACCGCTCGCCACTTCAGGAGCAGCAGCCATGATTGAACGCTTGGTATTGGTCGCGGTTCTGTTCGCAGTGGGGTTTCTGCTCTACAAAGCTGTGAAGCGCCAGCAGATTCGCCGCACAGACGAACTGTACGCGCTGCACGATCCAGTGTTGGCGCAGGTCAAAGAGGGCATTCCGGCGATTGTCTATTTCACGACGCCGCAGTGCATCCCCTGCGAAACCGTGCAGCGTCCCGCGCTTTCTGTCGTCGAACATGATCTCGGTGTGCAGGTCATCAAAATCGACGCTACCCAGGATCCGGACGCCGCCGAACGTTGGGGCGTAATGTCCGTGCCGACGACCTTCATCCTTGACCGCGCAGGCAGAACCCGCGATGTGAATTATGGTGTCGCTGACGCCAACAAACTCAAGCGCCAACTGAGCGCCATTAGCTGATAACTATAAACTGACAACTGAGAACTGGGAGTGAATTCGTGAATCCGTTGGTAAACACTTTAAGTGACCTTTCGCGCGAGGAAATCAAGCGCTACAGCCGCCACGTCATCATGCCCGAAGTCGGCGTGGAAGGGCAGCGCCGACTGAAAGCCGCCAGTGTGCTGCTGATCGGCACAGGCGGGTTAGGTAGTCCCTTGGCGCTGTATCTGTCAGCGGCTGGCATTGGGCGTATCGGGTTGGTGGATTACGATGTCGTGGACGAGACGAATTTACAGCGGCAGGTCATTCATGGTCAAAGCACCATCGGCAAGTCGAAGCTCGACAGCGCCGAACTTCGCATGAAAGACCTGAATCCCAGCCTGCAAGTTGATAAGTACAATGTGCCGCTGACCTCAGACAATGCACTCAAGATTTTCGCGCCCTATGACGTGATTATCGACGGCACAGACAACTTCCCCACGCGCTATCTCGTCAATGATGCCTGCGTTAAGTTAGGCAAGCCCAATGTCTATGGCAGCATCTTCCGCTTTGAAGGGCAGTTGAGCGTGTTTCACGCCAAAGAAGGACCATGCTATCGCTGCATGTTCCCTGAACCCCCGCCGCCCGGACTCGTGCCATCGTGCGCCGAAGGTGGCGTGCTCGGCATTCTTCCCGGCACGATTGGGACGCTGCAAGCGACTGAAGCCATCAAGCTCATTCTGGGTATTGGCGAGCCGATGATTGGCAAAATGTTGCTCTACGATGCGCTGGAAATGAGTTTCACCACCATCAAGGTGCGCAAAGACCCACACTGCCCGGTCTGCGGTGTGCCCGCCGAAAAGGTGCAGTTGATCGATTACGAAATGTTCTGCGGCGTGCCAGCGCATGATCGCAGCACGTTCCATGCTCAAACAGATAACAAGGGACAGCCCATGCTGACGATTACGGTAAGTGAACTGAAGGCACGTTATGATCGTGGCGAACACCCACTGATTCTCGATGTGCGCGAACCACACGAATGGCAGATCAGCGCGCTAGAGGATACTTTGCGCATCCCCAAAGGCGAGATTCAGATGGCAAAGAACGCCGTTCTCGCGGGGCGCAAACTGCGTGAAGAAACCGTGCTGGCAGACATTCCGCAAGATCAGGAAGTGTTGGTACTGTGCCGTTCAGGGGCACGCAGCGGTCAGACTATCCAGATGTTGCAGGAAATCGGCTACAAGCCTGAAAATATGCGCAACGTGACAGGCGGCATCCTCGCGTGGGCGCGCGAAATCGACCCCTCGCTGGCAACGTACTAAACTCTACAACTTGAGATTTTGAGGGACGTGGCATTAGCTGCGTCCTTTTTGTTTTCTATATCCGTTAGCGCTAAACCCAAATTCTCGTGAAAAAACTTACATTTTCTTAATTCTACATTGATGCTGTGTCAATTCAAGACTACAGTATAAGTGTGATTGAGAAAAATATCTCAAAACCTTAACAAGTATTGCAAATGATTATCCTCTTCGGATATTCTAACGATAATGAAACAATCAATGGGGGCAAAATGCCTGTTCTACTCTTAGCGCAGGGTGACGCCAAAGCGCGTGACTTACTCAAAAAGGCGATTAGCGCACGCTATGGTTTCAATCCACCCGCGATTGAAAGCTTACGCATTGATTTTAAGGGGCGGGCGCGCGCCAAAGTCGGTCCGATCACCGCTTGGGTTCCCGTAGAGGTGCTGGCGAGCTTTCGCTTTCCTACACAAATGCGCTGGGATTTCACAGTAAAAACGATTGGCGTTGCCCTTCAAAACGGCATCGAGGCATACGATGGGCAGCAGTACCGCCGCGCGCGCGGCAGCAGCAGCCCCTCACTGATGAATGATGAAGCTGCCGTAAGCTCGATGCGCCGCCGCATGTGGAGTGTTGCAGCGCTGCTGTTGACCCCGCTGGGTGAGCACTTCGTCAAGCTCACCAGCAACGACGATGGCTCGCTGAACGCCACCAACACACAGCTCAACGACACTGTGAAAATGTTTTTGCGCGCCAACGACACGCTGGAACGCATCGAATTTGAATGCGTTAATCCCGACACAGATCGCACACAGATGTTCAGCCTGCAAGTCGCGGAGCAGCAAACGCCTGTCAACGGCTTAATGCTTCCGACCACTATTCACACGTTCTGGGATAAAGAACCCTATCTTGAGTTTGAGCCTGTGGCTGTCGAAAGCAACGCGCAATTTTCAGAAGCGCAGTTCTCGCTCACGGCGCAGAAGTAAAATCCGCTGCGTAAGCAATAAAAAAGGGACATTTCAGGTTTGAGATGTCCCTTTATGATTCTGCTTTGCTGCTTATTGATAAAGCTGTGGCATCGGTTTCGTATCC
>CALMZT010000286.1 GCA_937870805.1 uncultured Chloroflexota bacterium | reverse complement strand
TCTCTCTATTTTCTCGGTGTTCTCGGTGTCTCGGTGGTTGAAATTTTCCTCAATTTCTCCCGTTCTTCTTGGCGACCTTGGCGTCTTGGCGGTTCAAAATTGAATTTTCAGACAGGTTCTTATCCGGGTCAAGTTCATGCAAAAACCATAGCCGTTCCTGTGTGGCAGAAAGTGCAGTCTCTTGTGCGATTTCTAACGGTTGCTTTGGTACTGCTGCCATGTATCCCCCTGAACCGTACAATAAATCCCTGAATCCACATTACGTAAAATTATAGCCTTTTTATAGATCTTATTCAAAAGGAATCAAAGGCGTAAGTACAATATTTCGTGAAAAGTTAATGAATTTAACTGACGTTACGCGGGTTTACCTCGAACAAGGGGTTTAAACCCCTTGTTCACAAGTTCAGGGTGCGTAACATCAGTTACTAAGCTGGGAGGGTGAAATAAAAGGTTGTGCCCTCGCCAGGTGTTGATTCGACCCAAATTTGCCCGTCGTGCCGTTCGACCACTTTTTTGCAGATCGCCAAGCCAATCCCTGTCCCCGGATACTCGCCGCGCCGATGCAACCGTTGAAAGATCACGAAGATGCGCTCAAGATATTCTGAGGCAATGCCGATGCCATTGTCGCGCACGCTGAATAACCATTCGCTGTCTTTGAGCGCAACAGCAATGTGAATACGCGGCGGCTTGTCACGGTGAAACTTGATGGCATTGTTGATCAAGTTCTGAAAAAGCTGCGTGATCTGCGTCGGGTCGGCTTTGATGTGAGGCATCGTATCGTGGGTAATCACCGCGCCAGTGTCCTCAATGTGCAGCGCAAGCAGTGCCAGCGCTCTATCCAACGCACGCTGCATGTTAAATTCCTCGAAGATTTTTTCTTCCTGATCGAGCCGTGAAAACGTCAGCAGGTCGGTGATTAATTCCTTCATGCGCCCTGCGCCGCCTACCGCGAAACCAATGAACTCACGCGCTTCCTCGTCCAGCCTGGAAGCGTAGCGCGCTTCCAGAAGCTGCAAATAATTCGTCACCATGCGCAGCGGCTCCTGCAAGTCGTGCGAGGCGACATAGGCAAACTGTTGCAGTTCTTCGTTGGAACGCCGCAGCATTTGGGCGTAGCGTGCCTGCGCTTTCACAAGCTGCTGACGTTCGCTCACATCCATCATGACGCCGCGCGAACCAATAGGTTTACCGCCTTCCATAATTGCCGTTAAATGAGCTTCAACATCGACGATGTGCCCATCTTTATGCAGCGCGCGGAAAGCGACCACTCCAGCGCTGCCGGATTTGCGTATCGCTGAGAGTTCATTCAGTGTTCGTGAAAGATCTTCCGGGTGGATAAGCTCATACCAGAAGCGCGGCGCGGCAAGCGCTTCTTCAACCGTGTAACCGAGCATTGGCTGTACGTAGGAACTGACGAACACTAACTTGATCGTATCCGTGTCGGCGAAGTATTGATTCTCCCAGATCGTGCCGGGAACGCTGGTGATGATATTTGTCAGACGGATACGTTCTTTTTCGAGCATTTCGTTAAGCTGCACGTGTTCCTGTTCCTGTCGTTTACGCTGTGTGATGTCGAGTGTGAACACGGCTAAGTCGCCGGATGAGGGATAAATGCGGTACTCTGACCAGATGTTGAAGGGCGCAATGTACTCTTCAAAGGCGATTGATATTTGCTCTGCCATCGCGCGCTTGAGTTCACGATATAGGTGGGTGCCTTTAAGCTCTGGAAAGGCTTCGTCTAACGTCATGTGGAGCATCTGTTCGCGGGTGAGACCTTTAACTTGATTGGCATTTTCGGCAGCGCCACGACTGACATAAATAAAGTGCCAGTCGGGGTCGAATAAAACAAAACCTTCTTCAATGTTGCTGACGACGAGTTCCAGCCGTTCGCGGAGGCGTTCGGCGTCTTTGCGGAGGCTGATGTCGTGGAAGTAGACGGACAGCCCGGTAGTGCTCGGATAGGCACTCACTTCTATCCAGGTATTTAGCAGTACAGAGAAGATTTCATACTTCACTGGACAGTTCTCGGCAACAGCCCGATGGAGCTTGTCGTAACCCTCACTCGTTGCGAGAACCGGAAATACCTCCCAGATCACATTGCCGATCAATTCTTCACGGCTTTTGCGCCATACCCGCTGCGCTCGATCATTGACGTAAACAAAGCGCCATTCGTGATC
>CALMZT010000285.1 GCA_937870805.1 uncultured Chloroflexota bacterium | reverse complement strand
CGCGCTGTGCGTTTTGTCCAATTCTGCGGTGGCGGGTGACTATGTTACGGCAAATAAGGTGCGGCGTGCCTGCGAAACTATTGGTAGCCACGCAAAAAGTACATTTGTAAGAATGAAAAAAGGCGTTGCTCCTGCAATTCCAGAAGAGCTTAAAGGGGATGAGATGATGGAAACGCTTTTGACCGGAATCTATCTGGATATCGTTAATGGGGCGAAAACCCTCGACGCGCCTGGTGCCTATATGGTCGGCTGGTCGCACTGCATGGATAGGGTAAACCCAAATTAAAGCGCTGACCAGCCAAAGTTCGATCTGCACAATCGCTACATCGAAACAATGAGGGCAGACCATGAACACCGCCGAAGCAATTAAATCCCTAGCCAGTACAGACGGTTTCTTTCGTCACTGGATGGCCTACGAACAGCGTGTCGCGCTCACTCAGGTATTGAAGGGGGAGGAAGCAAACTTCTTTACTCAAATGCTCACCGACCTGAAGGCGCGCATCGAGGCAATGCCGGAGTCATATCAGACTGACGGTCAGGGCGACGACGCGATTGTGTACCTACATTACTTCCGTGGGTCTGTCGATGCGTGGATCACTGAGAAGGACAAGGGTGACGGCACTGACGACCTGTCGCAGCACCAGGCGTTCGGTTTAATTTCGTTGGGCGGCGGCAGGCGTGAGGCAGAGCTTGGCTACATCTCGATACAGGAGTTGATCGAGAACGGGGTTGAGCTGGATATGTACTGGGAACCGAAACCTTTGAAGGAGTTGGCATGAAAATCAAAACAGCAGAGCTAATTGGCCCAGCGCTGGATTGGACGGTGGCGAAGTGTGAGGAAATCATTATCGACGACGCACCCGATATAGGGTTCATCCTAGAAAGCGCCTTCATCCCATCAACCGATTGGGCACAAGGCGGGCCGATAATTGAGCGCGAGGACATCACAGTAGTCCGATGTGATGACGACTGCGAAACGGACCGACAAGGCTACGCAACGTCTAAGAGAATACCAGTCTGGGCGGCAGTACACGGCGTACAACATGGACAGCAAACGCTATATAGCAGTTACGGGGAACCGTGGGGCGAAGTTTATGGAGTGGATGCTGACACAGCAATAGTAGGCCCCCACCCCATTAATCGCAGCCATGCGCTGCTATGTAGCCTCGAAACTGGGCGATGAGGTTGAAGTTCCAGAAGAGCTGTGTTGTGACCTCTGACGCCGAGAGCCGCGTCGGGCTGTGCTACGAGTTAGCCTTCCATGAGACGGTTCACACTTCGATGGGGCGGCCCGAGGCAACCCTTGTTCATGGCGTAATCCGTGATACTCACGTTTTAGGCAAAGGTGCTGTCATTTGCCATGCCTGGGTTGAGCGTGACGGCATCGCGTGGGAGCCAATACTACAGACGGAGCTGCCCATCGATATCTTCATAAGACTGTATGACGCTGAGGTTATTCATCGCTACCCTGCTAAGAAGGCGCTTGATCTGGCTATGAAAAGCGGCCACTCCGGGCCTTGGGAAGAGATGCCCGACCATATCCAGAAAACGCTTGTACAAATTAACGAAGAGAGGGCGACATCATGACCCCAGATGAGGCGACAAAGCTCGCTGCCGATCTGACCGAGCGGGAGTCTTGCTATATCTGTCGTGCCCTGCCAGACAACACGGTCGCCTGCACCTTCAATTTAATGTTCACGCGGGCAATAATTCTCGGAGTGAGTGAATACGGTTTTCGGAGAAGATTTTGTTTTGAAGACCGCGACTTAGCCATGCAAAGGTTCTTAGAATTGAGTTCTGAAACCGATGAACCAGCGGGCTATATTGCCAGGAGGCCGTAAATGTTAACTCAGTATCTGAAGAATCCCCAGGCGAAAGGGGTAGCAGTGCATAACACTGCGCACTGGCAAGTGACATCTATGATGGGTGGTCTTGCCTGCGAAATCCTGAAGAAGGAGCGCGGCATCGACGAGAAGTCACGCCGGAGAAACGGCTTAAGTCTACACGATTGCTACCCTGGCATTTTTATGCAGGGTGATGAGGCGGCTGATTTTCTAGCTGAGCTGGAAAAAGCTCAGGAGAAGTTTACCTCACAAGAGATAGATCGCTTGATCCTTGAAGAATATTCAGAATCGCTTTCTTATCCGAAGTATAGGGGAGGTTTTGGGCATGAATGAGCCTGTACCTGTAGCGTGGCGATGGAAGCACAACACCAAAGAGCTAACAGGGCGCAAACCCTGTTCGTCGGATATACAAAACTGGCAAGCGCTCTACCTCGAAGACGCTATAGAACGCAAGAATGCAGCTATAGCTGAGCTTGTGCGAATGCTTAAAAGCGCACTTGACCAGATCGAGTCTTCAACGGAATACAAGCTTGGTATGGCTGATGAACTAAGCGGCGAGATAGATATAACTATCGCCAAATATGACAGGGATCAATAATGATGCCAACTAGATATAACGTAGGCGATAAGGTGGTCATCACTGAAGCTTGCATGGAGAGAATGCGCAGCAGTAATCGAAGCTGCGTAACGGCTGGCTACCCGTCAGACTCTTACTTAAGTGACGCGGCGGCTTGTGCCGGTGTGGTTGGCGAGGTAACTCACGTATTCCCGCCAGGATACGAAGTTTCTGCGCGCTTTGGAGAACATCGCTTTCATATGAAAGATTATTGGATTGAAAAAGCATGACCGCTGACGGTATGAAAGAATTTAATCAATCGCTTAAAGCTATGACGGATCAACAAGTTCTCAACGTTTATAGAAAAGAGCGCGACGCTAATCGGGAGGACTACGCCGAGCTCGCGTATCTGGAATTATGCAATAGGGGGATAGCGTGAATAGCCGGCCCTCCTTAGATGCCAGTCACCCCAGCCTGAACCAAACCATCCTAAATATGATGGCGTTTCATGAAGGGCAGGTGGACAAGACGGGGGTGGCTTATTTTTACCATCCGTTACGGGTGATGCTCCGCTTGGGTGATAGTGCTACTGATACCGAGAAACACGCGGCGCTGCTGCATGACGTGGTTGAGGATACGACCATCACGCTCGAAATTCTGCGCGGGCTCGGCTATAGCGAAGATGTGCTGGAAATTGTGGAGTTGGTGAGCAAGCGCGAAGGTGAAACGCATCACTCCTTCATTTACCGAATCATCGGATCACGTAATACAGGGGCGATACGGGTAAAGCTTGCTGACATGATTGATAACTCATGCGAATCCCGGCTCGTCGGTGTCGAGGAGGGGCTGGCGAATGATATCAGAAAGATGATTGAGTCTCGCTACAAGCCTGCTATTGCGATGCTGCGACAGATGCTGGAGGGAATGGGGGCCACAGATGATATTCGAACGGAGGAAATTGAAGTGCTGACTGACGTTTTGGGGATGTATTGCTGAGAGAACAGGAGGGCGTGATGCAATCGGTGGGATTTAATGCAATGGGTAAGCCGATACCGACGAGCCGGAAACAGGCGGCTTATGACTGTGCGGCAGCTATGGGAATCGATTCGCAAGATGAGCGTATGAGTTTGGTTAATTCGGTTGCCGAACATCTTGAGAGGGATAAGCCGTTCGAGGCGCAGCAAGCAGCGATGAGACATCTCGATTTAACTGGTGCGTACAGACTGATGGCTACCTTACTGAGTGCGTAACTGAAAATCTGGTGTTCGGCTGCGATCCCGTATAGGGTTTTCCACAAGTAAACGGACCAGGGGCGCGACCCCTGGCTTTGTCCGTAGTCTCTAATTTAGTTTGTCTTTAGTTGGCTAGTTGGCTGTATCAGGAAGATACAGCTCCATTATAGCTGCGAATTTCAGCATTACCCGCCAAAAATCAATCGTCAATATGGGAACCCTGTTCACAACGAAAGGGAAAGCCCATGAAAGCCTTTATTCGACTCAAAGAAGTGAAACACCCACGGTCTGAAGCGGCAATCGGATTTCGACTGCAAGCTGCTGTCCCGAACATGGAAGGTAAAGCATTCGGGCGTGAAGTGCCTTTGTTTCGTGGCGACTACCTGATTATGGAGTCAAGCGATCACAGTATGGAAGAGCTTGAGCGTGAGGGGAAGTTTGGCTTCAATAGTGTGGTTGAGCGGTTTACCAGTGACCTGCGCCGCCATGGGTTCACCGAAGTTGAGTGGAAGAAGGCATCGTGAAGCCGAAAAAGTCAGACTTGAGCTACTTTGCAGATGGCCTCTTAACAAGGTTTCTTGCCAATACCACCGCTGGTGAAGATGCTTGGCGCGTTATTGCAGAAGGCACGCATGGTACGGGTGTGATTCTGACTGCGCATCTTGAGTCCACCTTGCATCAGCTTCGCGCTGCCGGGTATAGCGTGCGTAAGGGTAAGCGAGAAAAGACTTCTGAAAAAGAAGCAGACGATTTATTGGCTGCGTTAACCGACGAAGCGAAATAAATCGAAACCTTTTCTTCACTCCGAAAAGCCGCGCCAAAAGTCGGTCCCCATAATGTAAAACATGATGCAGCGCACCATAAAACAGCGAGAAAAATATGTATTCGCTCCAGAGCGCGGTATCTACGATGTGAGTTGCATTACTTTTTAACCGAACCACACTCTAAAGGAGAAGTACAAATGGAAAAAACGAACAAATCCAGCATGGGCCTCACTGTAAATATGGAAGGGACGCAACCCCACACGCCGAGCGCCACCGATCTTGAACTTGCGAATCTGCTTTCCGAATTGGGTCTGCCGACCTCGCCTGATGAAATCGTTGAAACTCCAGCTGAAGAGATTATCGAGCCTGGTGAATTCGAACTCGAAGCAGCGGTGAATGCTGCCGAGACTCAAGAATTGGTCGAGAAACATTACGCGGAAGAAAGTCCTGACGCAATGACGGATGCTGTAATTCCGAACTCTCCGCCCGTAACTGCGCCGAAGGTAAGCCGTAAGAAACTTTCGGACGAAGAAAAAGAGGCAAAGTTGATCGCTAAGGCTGAGCGGGCTGCTGCACGAGCCGCAGCAAAAGCGGCGCGCCCACCCGCGACGCCGCGTAAACTCTATACCAGCAAGACCGAGCGCGTTGTGAATAAGCTTGGTGCTGAGCTCGGCGACTACACGGTGCTGACGCTCTCCGACGCTGCGCTCACTGGTGACGCGCTGACCGCCAAGCAGAAAGAGACGCTGGAGATTTTGAGTTCGGCTGGTCTGAAAGTGCAAAACCGTATGACTATGCTGCTTGAGTATGTTTCTGGCAAGTCGAGCAAGCTGAATGAAGTTATCAGCCGTGCAATCGTACTGCTCAAGAAGGATGGATTCATTAAGACTGGCGAGAAGGGCAATCTGCACCTTGATCTTTTGGCGAAGCCCTACAGTCCCGCTGCTGCTCGTGCGATGGGTAACAATACTGTCGCGGCGCTGCGCTTGTTTTCGGTCATTAAGAAAACCGAAGATGGCACCTATGTACCTAATCCGGAATCTTTGCTGCTGATAAAGCTGAGCGGAATGATGGGACTTTAAATCTGACGCTCTTTGCAGTGCCCCTCGGGAGCCTTTGGGCTCCCTTTTTTGGCTACAAGCTCTCCCTTGGGTCAAGGCACGGGCTGGTTCTTGGGGCGATACTTTGGGTTAGCCCTTTCGGTTAAATCGCACTCCGCCCGGTTCCTAAGTGTCTCAAAATTGTGCCTTTTAAATAAGGCGGGTGCAAGCAGGTGAAATCTTGCAACGCTATCCTGCTGCGGGCACGACGGTTGGCCTTAGCTGTGTGGCTTTGCCCTCGATTTGTAACCTGATAATTGTCGGCACACGACTGACCAGATACTGACGAAGTTGAGCCCTGGCGATATTGTCTTTTAGCACAAGCTTGACCGTCGCGGACTGAAGCGCTTTCATTGTATCTCCTTGAGAGAATTGATTAAATTCATTTTCGATTATACCGCAGTCGATCAAGTTGTTGGCTATAATGTAAGTAATTAGTGACTGACTAGCCGTAAGCTGCTGGTCATAATGAGGGTATCGAAACAGAAGGGGAAATGCGATGAGAATCCGCAAGATCGAAAACCCGAAAGGGAAGGCCGAAGGCTTGTGTAACGGGATGCCCTACAACACCGACATCTGCTCTTCGGCGGGGTGTTCGATTCACTTCTGGACGGGACTGGACGACAGCGAGGTAGCGCGCGAGGCAGCGTTACGCCGCGCCCAAAATGCTAGAGATGTCATCTACGCCACTTGGTCATTCGGATTGCCCGACGGGTTCTGGGCAAGTCAGGATATTCGATGAACGTCGCCAATATCAGATGCTATGACAATGGCGGAAAGACATTCGACCGCTACACAGTTGTTTACATGAACCAGCCCGAGCGTGAACGCGGCCTATACGCTGCGATTGGCGCAAGTGAAGAGCCTTTTCATCCTATGGGTTTTGGGCAGCACTGCACGGCGATGCCAGGGCGACACCTTGGGAGACGTATAGCGTTTGAAGATTTGCCGCAAGACGTACAGAAGATGGTACGCATGGACTTGGAAGACGAATTATGAAACACGACAAGCGCCACTACATGAATATCCCGGCTCACAATGGATACACATGGGGTTACTTTGAGAAGGGCTTACATCACTTCGTCAAAGGCAATTACGTTATCGACCGTGCAAGTGAGCTCGCCAAACAGTTGCGCGGGGCGAACCGTAAGGAAGCCCAAGGCATTGTTGAGGCTCTTGCTGAGATACAGCAAAGCACCTACAACGCTACGGAAGAGGGGTTAGACAACATACGAAGTGCCGAAAAAGAACTCAAAAAATAAGTCACTAATGAGATACATGCCTATAATTTAGTTTCATTATTGAGTTATCGAAATCAAACAAGGGGCGAAACATGAAATGCACTTCAGCGAATTCCGAACAGATTCAAAGCCGAATGAATGATGAATCCAATATGCATGACAAGAACTTGTCAGGCGGGGCGCTAATCGGGTTCGCCAATGTGATGCTTTTCTATATTGGCGTCTACGCGCTTTATCTGATGTTTAGCTGATCTTTGAGCCATACATGAAGACTGACTCCAATAAAGTCGAAGTCGGCGACTTGGTATGGTGGGCGCCCAAGTATGGGCGCCCTGCTGAACCTGTCCGCATTAAGAGTATCGACGTTTGTTCAAGGCCGGGCGAGAAATACGGCATCCCTGTCGATGCCGTATTCAAGAATGGTCTGTCAAGCTGCTGCGTGACGCTTGATAACGGACATTGGGCTTATGGGTATGCTGTGGTGCCGCTTACTGTGAGCGAGGCTGACTGCATCGATAGACTGAACAGAGCGGCGTAATTTTAAGCGTTAGCGCGCCGCGAATGGTGCATCAAAATCATTGCATCGACAAACTAAACCGAAAGGGAATAGAAATGCTAGTCCGCAAATTTAGATGGCAGGAAGATGAAGATTACGGCGAGATGGGTTGGATGCCCACTTGGATGAAGGGGGCGAATGTCTGCGATGGGCGCAGCGCTGCGCATGATATTCTTGAACATCATCCCAACATGGAGCTGGGCGCTGAAGCGGAATTTCACGCGCTAGGGGCAGTTTACTGGGGGCGCGGTGAGTGCGGTGACCTGTCGATTTATCACGGCACCGTTGACGCCCTATCAGGAGACTTTATCTCCATTCTTCAGCGTGTCGCTTATGGGCAGGAAACGCTCAACGCGCCGCCCTCAACTAGGGCGCTGAGCGAGTATCACTACGGCCACGCAGATGAGGAGCTTAGGGAAATTGCCAAAAAGGGCGTAAAGAAGGCTCGGGAAGAATGGGTCTACCAATCAGACGAAAGCGATCATGAAATGCCCATCCCGCACGACGCGGAACAGCGCTGTCTTGATTGGATGCGCAGGGGATACCGTTATGCTTCCCGGCGCTACGGTATGGGTAACAATTACTCGATGGTTCACCTGTTCAATGAGGTGGCGAGAGTCGTTGACCGTCATAAACACGCCGATCTCGGGATGGAGCTGACCGTCACGGTCAATCTTAAACGGCTTACAGCCCAAGCTTATTCGGATTACCCGCGTGAATACGGGTATTGAAACATAAGTCACGCCTGAAGTAACGGTTCATAATTACTACATCGACAACGAAACCGAAAGGGAAAAGATGAAGGTACTTAATTACGCCATGCAGTGTAAGGACGTAACGACCGGGAAGGTCGGGACGTTCGCTTTTGATTCGGATGAATACCTGAATGCAGACACTGCCATGCAGTTCAAGGCGAAGAGCCCGGTGTTCGACTCATTCTATGATCTGTGCGCCTGGGCCGCTGCAAACCGTGTGACGCTGAGCCATGAAAGCCTTACGTGGAGAAAGAAATGAAAGCCATCGACCAGCCACGATCTGAGCTTCATAATTACTACATCGCAACCAAACCGAAAGGGAATAGAAAATGAATTTACTAAAACTTGCCGACCCGCGCGAACCGACCCTAATGCTCTCAGGCGCGATTTTAAAAGACCAGCACGACGACGAATCGCTTCAACTCCATGTTGATGCCGAATGTGCTAACGAAGGAGCGCTTATTATCTCCAGTGAGCGCAGCCAAAGTGTATTACGGGCAGAGTTTTCAACTACGACTGACCTTGTTACGGTCTACGCCAACGATGGAGAAGGCGTGATAAAGCTGAGCTTTACCCGAGAGTTCTTCAAAATGTGGCTTAAGAACGCGAACAAGCTTGTGAAAAATCCAGCCATGTTTGACCCTTTGTGAAGGAACGATATGCAAAACATCACCCAGCGAATAGAAGGAAACAAACTCATCATCGAGGTGGATCTGACCCAAGAAATAGGCTTGTCTGACAACGGTAAAAGTATCAATGTAGCAAACAGCGGATTTGCCATTCTCAGCGATCCCGAATACCACAGTTACGGCTTCAAATTGAACGTCTGGAAGCGAGTTCTTAAGTAATTTTGAAATCAAAATCAGGCCCAAAATGGGCTTAATTTTGCATCAGTCGCACTCCACGGATAAGCCTTTGATTTTAAAGGATATTATGCCATATTGCTCCTAATCTATTTCAACCCGTCTGCATCCCGCTTACGACCACTTTGAGGAAACCTCTCACAGACGACCCAAATCAGCCCGTGGTGCGCTCCAAAACTGAAAGGTAAGCGCTGATACCAACCCGTAGTTAGGAGAGCAACAGAGAGCGTTTTAAGCGGTCGATAAATTTATGTGTTCGGCTCAATGCCCATATAGCCCAGTCCAAAGAACTGTAGAGATAATGAATCATCAAAGCAGAGAAAGAGGTTTATGAAAAGCCATCAGATTACCCTTGAAATGCTGGACGGTTTCGCAATCCCTGTCGAGATTGCTTCGTCCATCGGCAAGGGAGAGAACAAGAGGTTACGTGCTGTTTTCAGGCTCTACGACAAGCCATTGTTCGAGGTCGTAAATCACGAAAATGTGGTATTCGAAACGAACGTTCTTGGAGACGCGATCTTTACTTACAACCAGCAGCAAGTCGTCAAGGTGGTCCGAAACGAGCACCGCGAAGGAATGCTGGATTCGTGTTGCAATATGGAGCTGCGGGTCAATGGAAGGTGTGTAAGCTGTGACGATCCGGGTCTGTAGATATGTTCGGCTCTATTCCCGTATAGGGACAGTCCAGCAAAGTTAGGCTAATGGTAAAGATAACTGAAAGAGTTTTGACGGATGAGGCAGAAGCTTAATAGAGAGAAAGGGTAACGATGAAGACGTGGGAAGTGTGGAGTGAAGGGTACTCTGCAACAGGTGATCGTGGGTATGCTCAACTTGAAGGAACTGCGGAAGCTGAAACATTTTCTGAGGCTTGTCGCATTGTGTGCGTTGACTCAGGGAAATGGAAAGAGCAACCGGGTGGCTTTGATGCAGTAGGACTTACCGTCTGGGGCTGTAGACTTTTCGATAATGAGTCAGACGCACGCTGGTCTTTCGGATAAAGATAGAAGAGTAGGGAAGAGGGTGACAAATGACGGATGAAGCAAAGCAGCTTCCACCAACTCCGGTTGGGTGTGAGGTTATGCGCCCCAAATGGACACGGCACCCCTATGGGTACGGGTTGGTCTGTCATTGTGGATACCACGGTAAAACACACTTTGGGCAGGAAGTGCATACACGCAGGGCCGCTCGGGGAATGGGGTGCAAGACATACAGAGAGGAATAACCCAAATGGAAGGGGCGGTGAGGTAACAAGAAAGATTCTTGGCTAGGGAGACTGTTGAGTAACTAAGTATGTGGGGAATGGAGTGAGTGTTATCGGGGAGGGGCATCCATGTCTTTCAATCTCACTCCTCTAAGCCTTTCCTTATTTCTATAATCCAACTCCATTATTACTGTCAAGTTACAGATTATTTCAGTCATTCGGATTATCTAAAATACAACAGGGTCCCAAGGCTAAAGTTTATCCAAAAGGAACCGGGCCTATCAACCACAAGGGACAGCCAAGGATTCATCAGCAATGACGAACTCCCCTCAGTTGCCAACGACTCACAGGTTGGTAGAGTGCGAAGCATTCCGAGACAGACCATTTCGGCTGTAGGGGACCTTTGGAGAAACTGATGAGAAAGATAGCAGTCCATGTGGAAAATGGCAATGACGTTAATGAGTGCCTGGTTTACCTGCCAGAAGAGTTCGCAGATAAGCCTGAGAATGAATCGGCTATTAGGACAGAATTAGGGAAGGCTTTTAGTGGTCTTGGCTTCGCGGTTCTTTCCGTACAGAAGATGGTCGAATCAGGCGTTGAAATGGGCGTAACGACAGGTGCGATTGGGCTGTTGCCACTGGTGCAAGCCTTGGCTGTAGCGGCGTAAACAGAAGGGGCACAGGGAGTGCCCCTCCTTTAGTTGGTGGTCATAATTCACTTGTGACTTAATCAACGAGGGAGAACTGGGATGGAATTCATGATCGTATTAATGGTAGTGGCGTCAGGTTTTCTGGCTGTATTGCTGATGGCTGCGGTGATCGTAGTGTTGGGCGTGTTTGTGGCTTCATCGAGCAAGCGCAGTATGGGGCACAGGGATGACTGGATAGAGAGACTGCGGTATGCGGTACAGAAGACGTTCGGGTAATACCGCAGCCTTGTATTAATCTGCAATATAGAGACTTCATTAACTGAAAGGGGGATTGAAATGGCAAACTGGTATGGTACAGCACGTTCTAACTACGTGAAAATTAAAGACATGGACGGTTTGAAAGCGGCGATTGAGCCGTTCCCTATCAGTATCTCCAAAGGGGATGACGAGAACGAAGGGAAGGTCTGCTTTCTAAGCGACGACGGGGATTCAGGGGGTTGGCCGGGTCATGCCTATGACGAAGATGACAATGAAATCGAATTCGATCCCGCAGTTCAAATCTGCCCCTTCATGGAAGACGATCAGGTTCTTGTGATGATGGAATCAGGGGCCGAGAAGCTTCGGTATATCACTGGGAACGCAATGGCATTCAATGCCAAGGGCGATTCGGTTCGCGTTAACCTGAACGATATATACAAGAAGGCAGCAGAGACGTTCGGAGCGTCTGCTGATGACATCACTGCTGCTGAGTATTAAGAACGTTCGGCTAGAGGGCTGTATGCAACCTTCCAATTGCAACTGTCGGTTTGGTAATATAGCTCACTATTGACTTATTGGAAAGTTGCTAGTATGCTTCAAACGAAGCATACGACGCAAGGCTATATGCGATTTTTAAGTTGGAAATTGCAGCTAAAACAATACGGTTGCAATTGGAGGTGGGAATTATGTTCGGCTACATCCACAGAATGCGATATCCAAATGTGTTCGGCTAGGGAGCTATATAGCGAAATCCAGGTAGATTTATCCAATTAAATGTTTCACGGAGTTCGAACAGATTTGACGCGTTACTCTCCCTGAAGAAACCTGATGAACTTTCCTTAATAAACAGTCACTTATCGAAACATAAGATTTTAGGCGATTTGCACAATATTTAAGCAAAATAATTGCGTG